>DYRD01000226.1 GCA_020718905.1 Syntrophus aciditrophicus
CGGAGGATTTTCCCCCAGCGGGTCAGTGCGAAAAACGACCAGAGCGCCGCGCCGACCAGGGGGCCGACAACGACGAGAAACAGCCGGTAAACCGGGTATGTCCCCGAAAATAAAGTTATCGTGCCAGAGAGCAACGCCGGGGGATTGACTACGTGGTAGGCCGCCCCCCAGATCAGCCGTACCCCGTCATCAAGGATGAGCATGATCCCGAAGGTCAGAAGAAGTTGAAAACTCGTGTCCCTGCTGTAAATGGGACGGATCAGAAACCGTTCGATCAGTACGGCCAGAATCGCGACGAGGAAGGGGCCGACAAGCAACCCCACCCAGAACGAGCCGACCCAGCGGACGAACTGGAGCGCGCAATAGGAACCCAGCATGAACAGCGAGCCGTGGGCGAAATTGAGAACCCCCATGACCCCGAAGACGATCGTAAGCCCCGTTGCGATCAAAAAAAGGAGCATCCCCCAGGAGAGACCGTTGAGTATGTTGGCAAACAGGATATCCAAGAGGATGCCTCTGACCTTATTTCATGGCGCAGCCGGTTTCGGCAACCGCGGGCGTGATGTCTTTGCCCTCGAATTTCCGCATGGGCTTGAGAACGCGGATCGGAACTTTGGGGTTTTTTGCGGTTTTTCCCCAGACGCCGTCGGTAATGGCCTGATGATCTTCCGGGCGAATGGTTATTTTACCGACGGGCAGCTCGATCGAAAGCCCTTCCAGCGCCGCGACGATCTTTTCCTTGTCAACCGACTTCGCCTTTGCCGCCGCCGCCGCGTAGGCCTTTACCGCACCGTAGGCGCCGTGGGCGTTGTAGGACGGATAGACGCCGAAGCGTTTCAGGTAGGCATCGACGAAGGCCTTGTTCATCGGGGTGTCGTTTGCCTCGAACCAGTAGCGTGTGCCGACCCAGAGACCCTCGGGCATCTTGTCCTTCAGCGCGTAGAGAACCTCCGTCGCTGCGCCGAGGGTCAGGAAGACCTCCCGCTTGCCGTCGAAAAATCCCATGTCCGACGCCTGACGGACGAAATCGATCAGGTTGCCTCCCCACAGGGAGATCAGCACGCCGTCCGCGCCGGAATGCATGATTTTCGTGATGTACGGGGAAAAGTCCGTCGTGGAGAGGGGTGCGAAGGCCGTTTTGTCCTTCGGCAGGAAGACGACGCCCTGCTTTTTCGGCGCGAGGTATTTCTGGAAGTACTCCCACGACTGATGACCGAAGGAATAATCCGGCCCGACCGTTGTCCAGGTTTTTGCTTTCGCGGCGGAGGCGATCGCGGCCGCCATCGCAATATTCTGGTTGATGTTCAGCGAAATCCTGAACGTGTAGCGGTTGCAGTTCGTGCCGGTGACGTCCGGGGTGGCTGCGTGCGTGATGATGAGCGGCGTTTTGAGCTCCTTCATGACCGGGGTCACGGCTGAGGCAACGCCTGAGGAATCGAGGCCCACGACCGCGTCAACCTCCGTTTCATAGACGAGTTTGCGGATCATCCGGATGCCCGTGTCCGGTTTTCCGGTGCTGTCTTCAAAAAACCCCTCTACCTTGCGGCCGTTGATCCCGCCCGCCCGGTTGACCTCGTCGATGGCCAACTCCGCACCCTGTTTCGCGAACTGGCCGTAGGTCGCAAGCGGCCCGGACATGATATAGACAAATCCCAGTTTCACCGGCTTGTCGGCCGCCTGCACGGCACCAGCGGCGATGAAAAGAAAAATCCCCATAAAAAACAAACCTAATGTGCGCAGCTTCATGATACCCTCCTCTTATGGCAAATGAATGATCCGGATTGAATTGGTTAAGACACTGCTTCTTGGAGGGCGGAGTATAGGGGGGCTGTTTTGGCTTGTCAAAAAATATTTTACGGTAAAAAGGAGGATTCTCATGGCAGCCATGACGCCGCACTCGACGACCTGATGAAAAATTCCAAATAAAACCGATAATATTCCATGAA
>DYRD01000227.1 GCA_020718905.1 Syntrophus aciditrophicus
TCAACGACCTGGCCCCGGGATTTTACACCCTCACCCTCACGGTCACCGACAATGACGGCTTCACCGACACCGACACCGCGACCCTGGCCGTCATGGGCAAGAAAGGCGACTTCGACGGCGACGGCGATGTGGACGGCGACGATCTTGCGGAATTCTCCAAGAACTTCGGCAGCATCCATTGACGATGCCTGGAGTTAAGCGGCTTTACGGATTATTTCCTTGTTTTTCCAAGAAATTTTGCAGCCATCCCTCTTGAAACGAAAAAGCCCCCTCTTGGGTTAAGAGGGGGTTGGGGGAGTTGCGGTGACCACCGCGCTGGCTGTTAACTTGCAAGTCTGCATGCCCCTTCCCAGCCTCTCCTTAACTGAAGGGGAGGAGGTGAGCAATGCGGGCTAACAGGGAAGACGGATAAAAAAGGTCGTGCCTTTTCCAGGCATTGTTTCAAAGTAAAGCTTACCGCCATGTTTGTCATGGATGATGTTGCGGGAGATGGAGAGTCCCTGGCCGGAGCCTTGCCCCACCTCCTTGGTCGTAAAAAAAGGATCAAAGACCCGGTTTTTGAATTCGTCGGCGATGCCCTTACCATTGTCCTCCACGGCAATCACCACCTCATTTTCGTCCAACCGGCTCGAAATCCGGATACAGCCGGTAAGCCCCGCCTCTTCCTTACTCCGGGCGGCAATGGCATGGGCGGCATTGACCACAAGGTTGAGGATCACCTGGCCGATGTCGCCGGGGTGAACCTTGATATCCGGCAGCGCGGCCAGATCGGTTTCGATCCCGGCGATATCCTTATATTCGTTGCGGCTGACGACAAGGGTGTTGCGGATAATGGTGTTGATATCGATCTGACGCTTCTGATCCGCGTGATCGGCATGGGCAAAACCCTTCAAGCCTTGAATCATCTCCGTCACCCGTCCAACCCCGCCCTGGGTCTGGCTGAAGGCCTTGGGCATCTCGTCCTTCAGATATTCCACGTCTATCTGCTCTTCAAGCTCGGCAAGCTCCCGGCAGGACTCCCGGGAGGATTCCACCGCCGCCGCCTGCTCCCTGAACTCCCGGTAACGATCCAGAAGCCGGAGCAGATCCTCGGAAGCCTCCTGGAGAAACGCAAGATTGGTGCCGATAAACTGCATGGGGGTGTTGATTTCATGGGCAATACCGGCTGAGAGCTGCCCAATCGCCTCAAGCTTCATACCATGGATGCGCTTGACCTCTTCCAGGCGCTTCTCCGTGAGATTACGGAAGGTCAGCACCGCGCCCACGATCTCATTTTTTTCGTTCCGTGTCGAACAGACGATATAGTCCACGGAAAAATTCGTCCCATCCTTGCGCCAAAAGATATCGCCATCCACATGATGGGAAGAACCATCCTCCAGCGCCGCGAACATGGGACTGAACTCCAGGGGATATTCGCTACCGTCTTCCAGGGTATGCTGGATGGTACCGTGACACTCCCGGCCAAGCAGCTCGTCGAGATCCCAGCCCAGCCCCCTCAGGGCCACGGGATTGGCGTCAGTGATTTTTCCATCCCGGTCCACCGTCAACACGGCCCCCTCCACCCAACGCAACATCATTTCATGCTGATAGCGCTGCTGGATAAGGGCCTCACGGGCGCTTTCCAGCTCCTTGACGAGATGCTGCTGATCCTGTTCCTGATTTATCTGCATATTCCAATAACTGATAAAGAAGAATAAAAACCGCCTCCCAATAAGGGTTCTTCCGAGTATCGCAGGCTAACAAGCAAAGGTCAAATATTTCCAGACCGCAGGGTAATAAACCAACGAATCATGTTACAAGAACCCCGGTCATCAATGCTCGTGAGCTCGCCATTGCGCCGGGCTAGTTCACCTCGATTTCAACGCACCACATTGACCCGGGCCGGGCCGCGCTGCACGGTGCGGTGATATTCCACGGCGGGCCAGCCAAAG
>DYRD01000085.1 GCA_020718905.1 Syntrophus aciditrophicus
GCCCGAATGGTGGGCCTCTGTCGCCCGCCGGGTGGCTTCGTCCACCCTGAGATTCACCACATCACCAACCCTGATGGTTCCCTCCTTCATCTTGCCGATATGGGTAATGAGGGTTTCGGTGGGACATTGGGTATCCCAGACCTCGAAGAGGTATCCGTCGCCGGAAATAACCCCCGTATCTCCCACCTGACCACCCTTCTCGCCATAGAAAGGCGTCTCATCCACAAAGATTTCGGCGTTATCCCCTGCCGAGACCTTATCCACTTCGGCGTCTTTCTTCAGAATCGCCGTGACCCGCGCCGCGGTTTCCGTAATACCGTGATAACCGATGAATTCCGTAGCAACTCCCCGCAGGGAAAGCTTTTTATAGCTGTCGGCAAAGGCCTGTTCGCCGCTCCCTTTCCACGATTCCCTGGCCTTTTCCCGTTGAGCCTCCATGGCCTTTTCGAACCCTTCCATATCGAGGGAAAGGCCGTCCTTGCGGACGATATCCGCCGTCAGGTCCACGGGAAAGCCGAAGGTGTCATAGAGCTTGAAAACAACTGCCCCGGGAATTATTTTTTCGTCTTTCTTTCTGAGGACAGCCACCTCCTCACTCAGGATCCGCAGTCCCGTATCCAGGGTTTCGATGAAGCGCTGCTCTTCGTTAACCATAACCTTCCGGATATATGATTCTTTTTCGACAAGATCCGGATAGGCGTCTTTCATGGTATTAACCACGATGGAAACGACTTCGGGAAGGAAGGGCCGGTCGAGGCCGAGCAGCTTCCCATGCCTGACCGCCCTCCTGAGTATCCTTCTCAGGACATAGCCCCGCCCCTCATTACTGGGCAGAACGCCGTCGCTGATGAGAAAGGTAACGGCCCGGCCATGATCGGCGATAACCCGCATGGAGGCAGCGGCCTCACCGTTGGTTCCGTAAACCCGGCCGCTAATCCCGGCGATCCCCTGAATGATCGGGGTAAACAGATCCGTATCATAGTTGCTCCGGACACCCTGGACAATGGCCGTCAGACGTTCAAGGCCCATGCCGGTGTCAATGTTCGGCTTCGGCAGAGGAGTCAAATTGCCGTCCTTGTCCCGGTCGAACTGGGTGAAGACATGATTCCAGATCTCGAGGTGGCGGTCGCAGTCGCACTCGACGGAGCATTCCGGACGGCCGCAACCTACGGACGGTCCCTGGTCATAGAGGATCTCCGAACAGGGACCGCAGGGGCCCGTATCTCCCATCATCCAGAAATTGCTTTCCATGCCCATCCGGACGATGCGCTCCGCCGGAACCACCATTTGCTTGCTCCAGATCTCGAAGGCCTCGTCGTCGTCCTGATAAATCGTGATCCAGAGCTTGTCTTTGGGAAGGGCCATTTTTTCGGTCAGAAACTCCCAGCCCCAGGCGATGGACTCCCTCTTGAAATAGTCGCCGAAGGAAAAATTTCCCAACATCTCGAAAAAGGTGTGGTGACGGGCCGTATACCCGACATTTTCAAGATCGTTGTGCTTGCCTCCGGCCCGGACACATTTCTGCGAGCTTGTGGCCCGCGTATAGCCTCGATCCTCCAGTCCGAGGAAACAGTCCTTGAACTGGACCATTCCCGAATTGGTAAACAAAAGGGTCGGATCGTCTTTCGGGATCAGGCTGGAACTCGGAACGATAGTATGTCCGTGGGCCTCGAAAAATTTTAGAAATTTATCCCTGATTTCACTTGCTGTCATCGTCATGCCCGTCTTCCTCCTCCGCTCTGGTAATCGTCTCGTAAATCAACCCCGGGGGAAATCCCTTGCCCATGAGATAGCGGACAAGCCGCTGCCTGCCCTTCAGATCATCCCGGATGTTCCCGCTGGTTGTCTTTTTTCTGATCAAAGATGCTAATGCCTGCCCTTCGCTCCATTCCCGCCGAGCGGCAATTATCGCTTCTGCCGCAATGTCTTCGGAAAGCCCTTTTTCGAGAAGGAACGAGGCGATCTTACGATTGAGGCGCCGCGCCTGGTTTGAAGCAAAGGTCCGATCGTTCAAATACCACAGTTCGCGAAAATAATCAATCGCCTCTGCAATAATTCCGCCGTCAAACCCCTTATTCTTTAGTTTCCCCGCCAGTTCCTGTTCCGTGCGATCCCGCCGGGCCAAGAGTCGCCAGCAGATTTTCTTCGCCTTCTTAAGCTCCGGATGTTCCTCCATGGATATTGATCATTCCGGGGTTCCGGTTTTCAATCCGAATTTATCCAGCACCCTGGCCTCTATCTCCTGAAGCATTTCGGGATGCTCTTTCAGGAAAACCCGTGTATTGTCCCTCCCCTGCCCCAGGCGGTCGCCCTTATAAGAATACCAGGCACCGCTCTTTTCGATAATGGAGCTTTCCGCCGCCAGGTCAAGGAGATCTCCTTCCCGGGAGATGCCCCCACCAAAAATGATGTCGAATTCGGTCTCCCGAAATGGCGGGGCAACCTTGTTTTTGACCACCTTTACCCGGGTGCGCATGCCGATGACATCATGCCCCTGTTTGAGGGACGTTACCTTCCGGATGTCGAGGCGCATGGACGCGTAAAACTTGAGGGCGTTGCCGCCGGTCGTGGTTTCGGGGCTACCGAAGAAAACCCCTATCTTCATGCGCAACTGGTTGATGAAGATTACGGTCGTATTCGATTTGCTGATGCTGCCAGTCAGTTTCCTCAAGGCCTGAGACATGAGCCGCGCCTGAAGACCCATCTGGGCCTCTCCCATCTCCCCTTCCAGTTCCGCCCGGGGTACCAGGGCGGCGACCGAATCGACTACGAGGATATCGAGGGCACCGCTCCTCACCAGTGTTTCCGTAATCTCCAGGGCCTGCTCCCCCGTGTCCGGCTGGGCAATCAAAAGATCATCCGTGTTAACGCCGATTTTTCGGGCATAGGTCACATCCAGGGCGTGTTCCGCATCGATGAAGGCCGCCAGGCCGTTCTGTTTCTGGGCTTCGGCCACTATGTGGAGGGCCAGCGTCGTTTTGCCGCCCGATTCGGGACCATATATCTCGATAATCCTGCCCCGCGGAACACCCCCAACCCCCAGGGCAATGTCAAGGCTGAGCGCCCCCGGTAGAGATCACAGGTACGTCTATCTTATCCGTGCCGCCAAGCCTCATAATGGCCCCTTTACCAAACTGCCTTTCAATCTGGCTAATGGCCAGGTCAACGGCTTTGCTTTTATCCATATCTACCCCCATCGTGAACCCTCCTTTATCTATCACTAATTAATGATGAACTCGTAAAAAGTCGGAAATTTGGCCTTAATCGACGGCTTCATTATCCTCGCAAGGGAAACGCCCCCAACCCTCCCACCTCTAGGAAAAACGGCGGGACGGCAGCAGTCCTCTTCGCAATGACCTCGGAAATAATTTCTACATCCGCCGCCGCTATCGCGCCGAAAAACTTCAAAGTCAGATGGATTCCCTCCGAGCGCACCCAGCGAACCGCCCCCTGAATGCTTCTTTTTAAACAGTTTTGCATCCCGGCAATATTTTCAAGAATAACCGCCGGAGGATCGATGGCCAGAAAGGTGCGGATATTTTCATTTTCCCTCATGGGTCGCCTCTCCGGTCAGGTATCGCTTCAGCATGATCAGCGCCGCCTGTGACGCAACGATCTTTATCCTGCGGCGTTCCCAGTCGTAGGAAAACTTTCGGCAGATGGTTGCCGCACCGTCGGCAATGGCGATAAAGACAGTCCCCATCGGCTTGGCCTCCGAGCCCCCGTCCGGACCCGCGATTCCCGTCGTCGCCAGTCCCAGGTCCGTTCCGGCAAGCTTCCTTACCCCTTCCGCCATGAGGCGGGCCGTTTCTTCGCTGACGGCGCCGTGTTTTTGCAGGACCGTTTCGGGAACCCCGAGAAGATCCGTTTTTGATCTATTACTGTAGGTTACAAGCCCCCGCTCCAGATACATGGAACTGCCGGGGATATCCGTAAGGCGGTCCGTAATTAACCCGCCGGTGCAGGATTCGGCAACGGAAACCGTACGCCCCTGTTCTTTGAGCAATCCGGCCACAACCCCTTCCAGGATCTCTTCGTCATCGGCAAAGACATATGGGCCGAGGCTTTTGAGGACCTCTGCCGCCGCCTTATTGACCATAAACCAAGCCGTGTCCGCTAAGGTATCCCTTGCGGACAGGACCAGATGATTCTCCGGAAAGCGGGGGTAGAACCCGACATCGACTCCCGGCAAGTCTATCCCGGCCATAGACTGGTCCACCGCCGCTTCGGAGATACCGAAGAGCTTCAGGGTCCGGACCGCCAGATACTGTGTCTCCTGGGGAAAAGAACGGTATAGGAGGGGAAGGACGGCCTCGGGCAGCATTTTCCTTACCTCCGCCGGAACGCCCGGAATAACGGCCAGGACCTTTCCATTTATCATCAGGGAAAAACCGGCCGCCGTTCCCACTGGATTGGCAAGGATTTGCGCTCCCTGGGGAAACACCGCCTGTTTGGCATTGTTCTCCGTCCACTTCAACCCATACTTAGCAAATATGGTCTTGATATGATTCAAAACATCTTCATCCGCATACAGGGACAGGTTGAACGCCCTGGCCACCGCGGCGGTGGTAATGTCGTCGGCCGTCGGTCCAAGGCCGCCGGTAATGACAACGGCATCCGTCAAAGGCAGGATGAAATCAAGGGCCTTCTTGATCATCGTCTCGTCATCACTCACGGACATGGTTGCCGCAACCTGCCAGCCCCGGCGATGGAACTCACGGGCGATGAGCGCGGTATTCGCATCCTCGATGCCTCCGCTCGTCAATTCGCTGCCAATGGTAATAATGCCGGTCTTCAAATCATCTCCCCCTGCCCTGCTCACAGATTCACATAGCGGATCAGGATGTGCAGAACTACATTCGCGTAAATACCCCCCGCCACATCGTCCATAACCACCCCCAAGCCGCCGGGTAACCGCTTCTGGAAGAAATTGGCGGGAAATATCTTTACAATATCAAAAAAACGAAAGAGCGCAACCCCCCCCAGCAGGTGGGAAACCGTAGGCGACACAAGGAACATCGCCCAGAGGAAACCGGCCCATTCATCTATAACGATCCGGGAGGGATCCTTCTCCTCGAAGATCTTCTCCGCCTCCCCGGACGCATAAAAGGCCAGAAAAGTAAAGGCAGTTAACGTCACAAGGTACAGCGGCCAGGACAGGGGCGATAAGACCAGATACAGAGGGATGGCGGCTACGGTACCCGCCGTTCCCGGAGCAAGAGGGAAATACCCGCTGCCGCAGCCGGTGGCAATGACCTTGATAAGGGATTTGTTCAGGGATCACCTCACCCAAGTAGTTGATCAAACTATCCTCATTTTAACCCGCGTGTCAACAGGAAATCCCTTGATAACAGAACAAACGTTCTAGATGTTTTTCCGTGGGACTGAGACAGACTCATCGGGTGTACGGCAAGAGGAAGCGGGGCACAACAATCATAAGCAGGCAGGCCCGGCGCTACGGAGAGAACCACCGTAAACGCCCGGGCCTGCCGATTTTACACATTTCCCGGGAAAGCCCGCTAATTTGCCTACGGCAGCGAAGACAGGTAAGAACGAAGATTGACTTTCTTGTTATTTAAACCCAGCTTGTTGCGGATGTGATTCCGGTGCAGATCAATGGCACTCTTCGAAACATTCATGATCGTAGCGATTTCTTTGGTCTTCTTCGCATCCCTGATGAGACTGGCCACTTGAATTTCCTTGGGGGTGAAACCCAGGTATGTCGAGGTCAGCTTCATGAGGAACGGAGAGATGATTTCGCTAAGGTGCATATCGATGATATCCACCAGGATCGACTGGGTTTCGTTCAAGGGAGTTCCCTTGAGCTTCACGACATAAGGCAGCACCAACTCCTTGACATTAGCGATAACCCTAACCCCGACTTCGTTCTTGTCATCTTCACGATGCTTCAATAGCACCTTGAGAGCGGAATTCAAATCTTCAAGAGATTTGGCGGTAGCCTCCAGTTCTATTTCCCGTCTCTTCAGCGCCTCCACGGCGACCTTTTTTTCAGCGTTTTCCTGTTCCAATATCTTATTGATCTTGAGAAGCTCCGCTACTCTTTCTTCTCCCTTTTTCTCACTTACCTCTTGACTCTTACGCAGCATTTTCCTTCCTTCTCAATTATTTAAGATAATACTGTTCATGGCCAGCATCCCCTTGTTTCATCCACTACGAGGTTAATCATAGCTAACTTCTTTGATAACACGCCTTTTATATCAGCCATAATCTGTTGGTTATAGTATAAAACAACAGACCAAAAATCAAGCTTTTTTTAAAATAATATTACTATAACGCATAAAGTAGGATATTTTTTGGCAAGCGAAATAATTTCACGATTTTATGATTGACAGCCGCAAATCTTTCCGATAGTACTCCAAAAAAAAATATAAGCAGGATTGCAGATAAAAAGTCCCAGAATCCTATAAAGATGGCTTGCCCGTTGGAGATAGTATATGGATAGCAAAATAAGAATAATATTTGTCGCAACCATGATAATTATTAGCATGGGCTTGGCCGCCAACGTCCGGGCGGAAAACACCACCCTCTTCAAAATCGGAGAGGACGTCTCCGTTGAAGAAGGGACACGGATAAACCATGTCTTGGCCATCAATGGCCAGATCACGGTCTCAGGAACTGTCGAGGGAAACGTCATCGCCATCGGCAATTCCATCGTTCTGACCAGAAAGGCCGTTGTCAGGGGAAATGTCTTCACCTTTGGCGGTGTGATCGTCATGGGGAAAGGGGCGGAGGTTCAGGGAACGATCACGGAGATTAATTCATCAAATATTTCCGACGTAATCACGAGGGTCCTCAGTGATGAATGGGAGGGCTGGTCCTGGGTATTTGCGATTTTTTCTCTGACAATTTTTTTCAGCGTCCTGATTATTGCGGTCCTGATCGTGGTCCTGATGCCCAAGCCGATCAGGATCATTGCCGCTTCCATTCAGGAAGAAACGGTACAGATAACCCTCTGGGGACTCCTCGGAATAGTGCTCGTTGTCCCATTGGCTATTTTATTGACCGTCTCCGTGATCGGCATCGTGCTCATACCTTTGGAGATGATCCTCGTTGTTTCTGCGGGGTTGCTGGGGTTCATCGCCATGTCCCAGCTGCTTGGACAGAAACTGTACACCCTGTTTAAGAGACCACCCCAGCCCATCCTCCGGGAAACATTCTGGGGCCTGGTCGCCTTGTGGTTAATCGGCTGGATACCCTACGTAGGCTGGATGGTCAAGGTTCTTGCCCTGATGATGGGGTTGGGCTCCGTTATTTATACCCGCTTCGGCTCCCACTCGCCAAAAAGGAGCATGAAGGAAACCGCCGTCAGGTCTACCCCGTGAATCCGTCGCAGGATTTATTCCCCGAAGCTTGTTTCGTAAGCATCATTCCCGCGCAAGCGGGAATCCATCCGAAGCCTGGATTACGAACCGCCGCCTCCTTCCCCGCATATGCTCACCTGAGGGTTGGTCACGAAATAAATATGACCGCCCTTAAACTCAGGCAAGGTGTTTCAGGGCGTCGACAAGTTCCCCTACCGATCGGGCCGACTTTTTCAGGGCCGACTGCTCCCCCTCCGTCAGGTTAAGTTGGATAATCTCTTCCACGCCCCCTTTACCCAACTTGACGGGAACACCTACAAACAGGTCCTTAATATCATATTCCCCCTGGAGATAAACCGCACAGGGAAGGATTTTTTTCCGGTCCTTGAGGATTGCCTCGGCCATTTCTACCACCGCCGCCGCCGGGGCATAGAAGGCGCTGCCCGTTTTCAGCAGTCCGACGATTTCCGCCCCCCCGTTACTGGTTCTGTCAACCAGGGCCTCAATACGCTCAGGGGAGAGAACTTCCGGCAACGGAATACCGGCAACGGTTGAATAGCGCGGCAGGGGGACCATCGTATCGCCATGACCACCCAGGACGGTGGCGTGAATATTCTCCACCGATACCTGCAATGCCATGGCAATAAAGGCCCGGAACCGCGCCGCGTCCAGGACGCCCGCCATGCCGATCACCCTGGTTCTAGGGAAACCGCTGGCCTCGTAGGCAACATGACACATCGCATCCAGGGGATTGCTGACAACGATCAAAATAGCCGCCGGCGAATACTTGACCACTTCCTGCACTACGGATTTCATGATCCGGGAATTGATGGTCAGAAGATCGTCCCTGCTCATCCCGGGCTTACGGGGAACGCCCGCCGTGATGATGACGATATCCGATCCGGCAGCTTCTTCGTAACTATTCACCCCCATGATTTTAGCGTCATGCTTCTCTACGGGGGCCGCCTCGGCAAGATCCAGAGCCTTGCCTTGAGGGATTCCTTCCAGGACATCGATGAGGAGGACATCACACAATGCCTTCTCCACCAGCCGCTGGGCGACCGTCGCCCCCACATTTCCCGCTCCGATAACGGCTACTTTCTTATCTATGAGCACACCTTCCCCTAGCTTAATGGCGCTTCATAATGGCGCAGCCATCCCCTTGTCAAGATGTTTTACGAAGCCGTCCATTATGGCCAAAATTTTACCTTTTTACGGGTTCATCAATCTTGGTCGTGCCTCAGTTTTTTCTTGAAGTATAATCGCCGCTTCGCTATATGCGGACAAAATCTAAATATTGCGGACGCTGTCGGGCCGTTTATCAATGAGGTAACCTGACATGATTCATAAAGATCTCGAGGTGATTTTTCATCCCCGCCGTGTCGCTATCGCCGGGGTAGCGACGGAGGGTTTCGGTTTCAGCCGGGGGATTTTGATCTCGCTGTCAGCCATGGGTTTTGAGGGGGAGCTTATCCCCGTCAATCCCCGGGGGGGAGAAATACTGGGGAGAAAGATATACAGAAGCATCGCTGAAATTCCCGGGAATATAGATTTTGCCATTATTGCCGTGACGGCATCGCAGGTACCGGAAACCCTGGAACAATGCCGGCAAAAAGGGGCACGGGGGGCCGAAATCATTTCTTCCGGCTTTCGGGAACTGGGAGCACCGGAGGGCATTGCCCGGGAAGACGAGCTTCGCACCATCGCCCGCAGGGGGATTCGGGTCATCGGTCCCAATTGTTTCGGCATTTACTGCCCCCGTAGCGGCCTCACCATGCTTCCCGGACCGGATCTATCCAGAGAGAGCGGTCCCGTCGCCTTCATTTCCCAAAGCGGAGGCATGTCCATAGATTTTGCCTTCATGGGTCCCTGGACAGGGGTCCGCTTCAGTAAGATGATCAGTTTCGGCAACGGCGCCGACCTGCGAGAGACGGAACTGCTGGAGTATTTTCAAGACGACGAAACGGGTATCGTGTCACTTTATGTGGAAGGGGTGGAAGACGGGGAGCGATTCCTCAGGACCCTCCGAGAAACATCGGCGGTCAAACCCGTCGCCGTTTACAAAGTCGGGCTGTCGGAAGCGGGGCAACGGGCGGTAACAAGCCATACGGCCTCCCTGGGAGGAAGCCGGGTTATCTGGGAAGCGGCCCTCC
>DYRD01000228.1 GCA_020718905.1 Syntrophus aciditrophicus
CAACGCCACCTTGGCCTTGAACGCCGGTGCATGATTCCGCCTTGGTCTTTTGCTAATTTTCTGATCCTCCTGGGATGCATTATAGAACAATCCTCCCACTTCGGCGCTGATGGCGGTCGAGGGACGCATAGACCCAACAATGACAACAGGTTTTTCATTTTTTACCACCAGGTTCAAGAAAAAGGCCGTCTCCTCCATCGTATCCGTTCCATGTGTAACGACAATACCATCTACTTCTTTGCGTGACAAAAGTTCGTTGATGCGGTTTGCCAACTTCAACCAGATCTCGTCGGTTATCTTGGAACTGTCGATATTGGCAATTTGTTCGCCCCTTATTTTCGCTACGCCTTCAATTCCCGGAACCGAACGGAGCAGGCTTTCTACATTTATGACTCCTGCCTTGTATTCTTTGGTTTCTGTAGCGGATGGCGCGACGCCGGCAATGGTTCCACCCGTTGCCAGGATAACAATATTAGACAATACAGGAACGTTCCCCGCAACCAAGCACCCAGGAAAAGCCAAAATTACGATAAAGCTGCAAATAAATAATACCCTTTTCATATCAGACCTCATTGCTTTTTCACCTGCCATAAACTCTATTCAATCTTTTTGTCGCTTATCTATATGCTACCGCGGCTTTCATTTACTACCCTTTCCATGTAGGGAGGGTTTTTCATCCCCAGCACATCGATCCCGAGCATGACCGGAGAATGCACGTAATAAATTTCTCCACCTATGTCAGCAAAATATCATTTGATCAGACATTGCTCCTATGGGATATCATAATAAGGTGTTTTTCAAATTAAAACTAGCCCGGAGAGGGCGGGCTCATCCTGATGGCCCGGACCGGACATTCGAAAGCGCAGAAACCACAACCGATACACTTTTTGTCTTCCTTCAGGAAGGGATACGCGTGGGGTTCTCTCCTTGCCACCGCCTCGGCCGGGGCAAGGCAATTGACAGGGCAGGTCTCGATGCAGATGCCGCAGGGCATGCATGTTTTCAGGTCGATTTGTGGTTTTTCCCAGGCGGAGCGCTTGATCCGTTCGCAACCGATCCCAAAAGAATCCATGACGGCTGTCACCGGGCAGATCCTTCCACAGGCCCCACATTCGATACAAAGCAAGGGATCGATGAGGTGGAGGTTTTTCTTCTCTCCCCTGATGGCGCTCACGGGACAGAGTCTGACACAGGCCCCGCAACCGTTGCATGCTTCACCAATTTTATACGACATACTGTAACCTTTCTATATTACAAGGCATGTTCTCACTGCTTTTCAAGGGGAGGACCGCGGTGGGGATGGGGTTGCCCCCTTTTCAGGATCGCCGGTATTTGCATCCCATCCGCACTGACGCCAGTAATCGCTGCGCATCTTTTCGATATCCATACTCCGGCCCTTATTGGCCCCCTCATGCTGGGGCGGCCTTCCGACCACGCGGTCCACGGCCCGGAAGGAGCGGGGATCGACGCCGTGCTTGATATTGAAGCTCTGCTTCAGGGTCTGAATACGGGCCCCCATGGCCATATATTCCTCCGGCGTCTTGCGCCAGCCCGTTGCGGCGTTTAACCATTCGAAGGTAGAAATCCGCGCCGCCCCGAGGAAGAGACCGAACATGCATAATCCCGACCCGTTGGCGACATTCATGAACCTGCTGCACGCCGCCGCCATGACGGCCTTTTCTTCGTCGGCGACATACTTCCGGTCCTTATGGTAAACCAGCGGCGGCCGCGGCAGCCCCCGGACCCGCTTCCAGAGCTGGAACATCTCATAGTAGAGCTGAGCCCCGATGGTATGGCGGCCGGGCGTGGCTTCCACGGAATAATGGACGTTGAAGCCCGGATCATTGCGCCCGTCATGCATGGGCAGTTCCTGGCCCCCGGCGTGCATGGCATAGGCCGCCGCGTTCTTGCCGATCCTCCGGGCCA
>DYRD01000229.1 GCA_020718905.1 Syntrophus aciditrophicus
TTCCCATTTATCCCGACAGCACCCGAAATCACAGGCCGACAGTCAGACCGTCCCTGAGATTGACCAGACCCTCCTCGCAAATTTTCAGAAACGGGATAGCCGCTGTGGTCAGTGTGCCCAGCGTCAGGTAGGGACGGGACAGACTTATCCCAAGACTCGCCGCCGCCTTGTCAATGGCGTTTATTTTTACCAGAATTGAATCCATCGACAGATCCGTTGCCATGCCCCAGATGGGGAGTGCAAATTCGGCGATAATCTCTCCATGACTGCAAACCGCCATCCCCCCCTGCATCGCGTGGATCCGGTTTACGGCAACTGCCATGTCGTCGGCGCCGACGACAACGATGTCAGATGTGTCCCATGCCGTCGAAATCGCGAAGGCCCCCTCTCGCATTTTAAGACCGCGCACCAGACCGACAAACATCCTGCCGGGGTTGTGGGTCCGGTCGATCGCGGCCGCCTTGATAATGTCCCGCTCCAAGTCGGCGTGTATCCGACCACCGACAACGGGCATCTCCACGTTCCACTCCTTCGTCACCAGCTCCGTCACCAGATCCATCACCCTTACATCCATACCTGAGACATTCTCATCCACGCGGATGGCAAAATCCTCCGAGATAAGTTCGGCGGGCAGATGAATGCTGTTGCGGCTGGCCTCCGTATAGACATGCCGACGGCAAGGGACGAGCAGTTCCCCCCTCCTTGCCGTTATCCGGCCGTCGCTGATTACGTACTCGGGCCTGATTGTGCGTAAATCCGGGATAATGACCATGTCGGCACATTTGCCGGGCGCTATTCCCCCGACAATTCCGTCAAGGGAAAAATGTTCGGCCGCATTCAGCGTCACCATACGAATAGCATCCATGGGGTTGAACCCGAGATCGATTGCCTTCTGAACGACATACTCCAGGTAACCCTTCTCCATGAGGTCATACGGATCGACGCTGTCGGTCGCCAGAATCACCCTCCTGAGATCGACATGCATATCCTTGATCCGGGAAACCGCTTCGAGATCGCGCCGGATGCTTCCCTCCCGGATCATGACGTACATTCCCAATCTCAATCTTTCGAGGGCTTCTTCAGCCGTTATCGGTTCGTGGCAGGAGGAAACGCCCGTTGCAGCGTAAGCCATCAGTTTTCTTCCTGAAGCGCCTGCGGAATGACCCTCCGCCGTCTTTCCGCGTCTCAGTGCCTCCTCAAAAAGCGGCAGGAACTGTGCGGGATTTTTCAGCACCGCCTGCCAGTAAGACTCACCCATCCCCACAATTTCATCCCGGAGCAGAAGCTTCTTCACCGTTTCGAGCGAAATACCGTTGCAGGCATTGCTGATAGAGACCATCGCCGGGATCGTCGCAAAGGTCTTCACGGGCTGGTTGCGGAATGACTCCAGAAAATCGATAACCCCCTCGTAGCCGGAAACGGGGAAAACCTCCATGGTCTCAGTTATTATCGTAGTTGTTCCGCCTTTTACGGCAAAACGGATAAACTCCGTACTCCCGTACAACTGCGCCAAATGTGTGTGCGATTCGATGAAGCCGGGGATAACGGTCATTCCTGCCGCGTCGATGACAATGGTTTCGTCGCCGATGTTTTGCTGCGGCTCCTTGCCGACATAGGCAATCCACCGCCCCTTCACGGCGATAGAAAAATCGTCATGAACTTCCCCCGTGTAAACATTTGCCACCCTGGCGTTGACGACAACGAGATCGGCCGCAGCCAGACCCTGCGCAACTCTCATCAGCTCCATGGACTCATCCGCCCCCGCAACAGGCAATCCCCCCGTCTCAACCATGAACTCCTCCCATTGATAGTCTTGATTTTCACTCCCCTGCGGTTCCCTATTAACCATTAGGATCCACTATTTCAAGAAAAATAGTCATCTTGACGAAGAAAAGCGCTCCGCAGCAAAGTGATACATATTTCTT
>DYRD01000230.1 GCA_020718905.1 Syntrophus aciditrophicus
GATCCTCAACAATTTCTCTTCTCCCTCAGCCCCTGAAAAAATGGGGAAAGTCCTGGTAATCGGCCAGGACTTTCCCCATTTTTAGTTGGTAAGCGGATTCTATATCCGCGATGATATTGAACTTAGGTTCCCGGCGGAAGTCGAAAACCTTGTTTTTTGTGGCCGGTGAGAGGGTGTGGCCATTTATGGGGATAGTCTTCCCCCATCATTTGCCCGGAACTCACTCAAGGTTCGAGAGTTACGGTTTCAGCGGGGGCATCGAGCGCGGATTTCGAGCGGAAGGCAGGGAGAAGACGGGAGGCCCCCTTTGGGGTAAGGTGTTTTCGCCACAAAAACCACCCCAAGAAAGGAAACCTCCCCATGCACCATAGCCGGATCGCCCACACTTTACGAGAGCAATTCCAGGATTTCGCTGACTCACTCTCCTCCCGTCTGAGCAAACCCATGGCGCGTTTTCTACGCGAGATGGTGTATGGGATCTCAGCCTCCAGCGATGTCAAACTCAGCAACATTGGACGTGCGCTGCAGGAGGAGATCCCGCTCAAGAAGACCGAGGAACGCTTGTCCCGAAATCTGCAGCAAGAAGGCTTGGGACAGATGCTCAACGAGGAGATCGCGCGCTCGGGAGCACGGCGGATTCATGCCGACACACTTTTGATTATCGACCCCAGTGACATTCATAAACCCTACGCCGAGAAAATGCCGTATCTGGCCCGGGTACGGGATGGGAGCACTGGGGAAATCGTCAACGGTTACTGGACCTGTTTTGTTGTCGGGTGTGAAAGCCAGAGCCGCCGGATGACTCCTGTGCATCTTTCGCTGTGGTCGGCCGAGGCGCCGGAATTCGAAAGCGAGAATCATGAAATCCTGAACGCGGTCGACACAGTGCGCTCCGCCGTGGGTGGCCGCGGCATCTGGGTCATGGACCGGGGCGGAGACCGTGGGAAGCTCATCAGACCCTTTCTGGAAAGGGAGATGCGCTTCATAGTGCGTTTGGTGGGCAACCGCAATCTGCTCGCACATGGACATGAGGTCTTGGCCGAGAGACTGGCCGAGGGGTGCCAACTGCCCTATGCGGAAACCATTGTCAAAGAGGACCACGGCAAAGAGAAATGCTTTCACCTGGAGTTTGGATTCCGCCCCGTCAAACTTCCCGGGCGTGATGAACAATTGTTTCTGGTGGTGGTGACGGGTTTCGGGAAAGAGCCCATGATGCTCTTGACCAATCTGCCCATGCGCAAGAACCGGGAAGTCCTCTGGCAAGTCGTGGCGGGATATCTGTCACGTTGGCTGGTGGAGGAGACGATCCGCTTCATCAAGCAGAGTTACAACCTGGAGGATCTGCGGGTACTGGATTATGACCGCTTGAAGAACATGGTGGTGTTGGTCTTAGCGGCGGCGTTTTTCGCGGCGGTCCGTTTGGGCGAGGACCTCAAACTGGCGGTGCTTTCCCACCATGTCACGCGCTTGGCCAAACGCTTCTTCGGCGTCCCGGACTTCCATTATTATGCCTTGGCCGATGGAATTGCCAACTTACTGGCCTGGTGCGCCAAGGGCCCCCTAAACCCACGCCCCACCCGATCTCCCGCCGATCCTCAACAATTTCTCTTCTCCCTCAGCCCCTGAAAAAATGGGGAAAGTCCTGTTTTGCATTTCAGTTGTTTCGCACAAGCATTTTCTGTAAACTCCATTGCCCGCAAAAACGAGAGCGGCCCAACCTAAATAGAGAGAATATGACAACCAATCTAAAGAATGCAATTAACGTCCACCGTCAAAAAGCCGAATGGGATGAAATCATCCCCTTGGCACGCGAGATCCTGATCAAGGATCCGGGTGACCTGGCGGCATTAAGAAGTCTGGCGGACGCCTATGAGAAAACCGACCAACCTCAAAAAGCCGCCGAGACTTGGAGATTGTTGGTTGA
>DYRD01000231.1 GCA_020718905.1 Syntrophus aciditrophicus
TATAGAACAATCCTCCCACTTATGCACCTGTCCAGTTTTGCCATACCCGCTCTGGGTACAAGCTTTTTGAAGATGATATGCCCTTCATCTCCTTCTATGGCTTCAGTTGCACCTATTTAAAGCAACTCTTAACTGACAATCGGATTCACTCAGAAATGGGCAACCTTCCGGTTTTTGCGCTCTTTGATTTTGATAAAGCCTACGACGAATGGAACGGGTTAAATGGTACGGTCATAGAAAACGACCCCTGCAAGGGGCTGATCAAGAAATGGGCCAGTGGTAACTCCTACGCAACCATGATCCCTGTTCCGTCTAATCCGGAGATACAAAAGCAAGTCATAAAAAACATTGCCACAAAGGAAACCTATGGGGGGAACTCCTCCTGTGAAATAGAGCATTTGTTTTATGGCCAAACTGCCACGGCCATGTACTACCAGACAGAACCCTGTGTTGGTGGCAGCAAAATAGTCTTCAAATCGGATTCAGAGAAGACATTCTTTGCTAAGGGGGTGGTTAACACTCTGCATAAATCATGCTTTGAAGTGTTCCGCCCGATGTTTGAATTCATAAAATCGAAGTGTTAGACTTCGGTGCCCTAAGAGTCCCCAGTTATTATTAAATATTCTTGCGCATTACAGAAATGAAAGCCGCTACACATCCGCTTTCACCAGAATCCTCGCTTTCAAATAATAACATCTATAACATGCATGATTACAGGATGGTTGCCTCCTTGAGTTCCCGGGCGTAGGCGGCGGCCTGTTGGAGAAAATCCTTTTCCTGGCCGTGCTGTGCTATCCATTTGACGAAGGCGCTGCCGATGACGACCCCGTCGGCGAGGGCGGCGAATTTCCTTACCTGGGCCGCAGTCGAGATGCCGAAGCCCACGGCCACGGGGAGGTCCGTTGCCTTGCCGATGCGCCGGAGGTCCCAGGCCGCCGCCTCCGGTTCTTTCGTTCCCGTGACGCCCGTGACGGAGATATAGTACATGAACCCCGAGGAGGTCGTGACGATCCTGGCGAGGCGGCGATCATCCGTTGTCGGCGCCATAAGGGTAATAAAATCAATTCCCCGGGGATCGGTAAAGGTTCTCAGTTCGTCCGCCTCTTCCGGCGGCAGGTCTACCACCAGGAGACCGTCCAGGCCCGCCTTTTCGCCTGACCGGCAAACCGATCGTTCCCGTAGGCAAAGATGGGGTTGTAGTAGGTAAAAAGGACGATGGGGATCGCCGTGACCTTGCGGACCCGGGCGATCATCTTCAGGATGGCGGTGAGGGTAGTGCCCCTCCGGAGGGCGCGCTGGGCCGCCTCCTGGATGACGGGGCCGTCCGCCGTCGGGTCGGAAAAGGGGACGCCGATTTCCAGGATGTCCACCCCCGCCCTGTCCAGGGCCAGGATCAGCTTTTCCGTCGTTTCAAGATCCGGATCGCCGGCCGTCACGTAGAGGATTAGCGCCTTTTCCCCTTTTGCCTTCAGTTCCGTGAATTTTTTTCCGATGCGGCTCATGGCAGTTTCGCCTCCATTTTCTCGGCAACGATGCCCATGTCCTTGTCCCCCCGTCCCGACAGGCAGATCACGATGAGCTTGTCCCGGCTCAGGGTGGGGGCGAGTTTTGCGGCATAGGCAAGGGCGTGGGCGCTCTCCATGGCGGGCATGATCCCCTCCGCAGGTGGTCAGGAGCATGAAGGCTGCCAGGGCCTCGTCGTCCGTTACGGACACGTACTGAGCCCGCCCCTCGGTATGGAAGAAGCTGTGTTCCGGACCGACGCCGGGATAATCGAGTCCGGCGGAGATGGAGTGGGCGTCCGTTACCTGTCCGTGTCTGTCCTGGAGCAGGTAAGTCTTGTTGCCGTGGAGGACCCCGACCTGTCCCGCGGAGATACTGGCGGCGTGGAGGCCCGTCGCGATCCCCCTGCCCCC
>DYRD01000232.1 GCA_020718905.1 Syntrophus aciditrophicus
TCAGGCAATCCAGAAGCGGGTCGTCATGCGTATCCGAATCCCCGCCGACTTTCCAGTCTTCCGGCGGCTTTTGTTCCCTGTTTTCAGATATTTCCATGTTTTCACACCGGGGAGCGCTGTAGTTGTGCGCCATTAACCCCGACCCTCCATCATACGATATAGTTTATCATATATTTTTCTACAGAAAAATGCTACGTTTACCAAAAAAAATATTCAAACCAATTCAGGACCCCAGGGGGCAAAACCATGCTGTACGTAGAGAGGGATGCAGAAGGCTCGATCATCGCCATGCACAGCCTCCCCCAACCAAACGTGAGGGAGGAAAAGACCACTATTGATGAGGAAATCCTCGATTATCTCAACAAAACCGTCAGCGCCGATTCCCGGAAGCTGCTGCTGGCCTTGTCGGATATGGGAATCATTCGCCTGCTGGAAGACCTGATTGACCTCCTGATCAAGAAAAATATTATATGCTATACGGAGCTTCCTGAGCAGGCCCAGAAGAAAATCCAGGAGCGCAGACGGCTCCGGGAAACGAAAAGCCCCCAGACCCTGACGGTTGATAACATTTTATAAAGCCCGCAATGCCGGTCCCTCTTTCATTGATCAGGCAGGCCGGATAATTCCCTTGATCGGCTTCGGTTTGTCAACGACATATCCCTGAATCGCGTCCAGATTCATTCCCTTGAGGATATGGACCTGCTGTTCGGTTTCTACCCCTTCTGCGATAACCTTGATATCGATGCTGTGGGCAACGCTGCACAGCGAGCCGATGAAGAACCGGCTGTCGCTTTCCTCGTTTTTAAGCTCTCCGGTATAGGCCCGGTCTATCTTGACATAGTCGGGGCGCATCGATTTGAGATACCCCAAATTGGAAAAGCTCTGGCCGTAATGATCGAGTCCCGTCGCGTGTCCGTATTCACGAACAAAGATACTGAAATCCTTCACCAGATTAAGATTCTGAACGGCGTTGAATTCGGAAAACTCAAAGATGATCCGGGGCGCCGTCCGGGGCAGGCTCTTCAGAGAGGATTCCAGCCACTGCCGGAACGTTTCGTCCTTCAGCGAGGAAGGGGACACGTTCACCGCAATGTTCCCGACCGGGAGCCGGCTGCTGTCGAGTTTCATCACCTCTTCGAGAACGGTACGGTCGATCGATGAAACCAGTTTCAGGCGCTCGGCAAGAGGTATAAACAAACCGGCGCTCAAGAATTTGCCGTCTTCCTGGATGAGCCGGGAAAAAATCTCCAGATGCAGGAGATGGTTTCGGGCGTTCATCTCCACGACTGGTTGGGCATCGAGGCTGAATTGGCGCTCCAGGAGCGCCAATTCAAGCATCTCCTTCCACTGTCTCTGTCCCAGTGGCGCCCTGTCAGTCTTTTCGGCAATGGCATGCACAACCCAGCCGTTGGGTCCCGTCTGTCTGGCGGCGGTCAGCGCCAAATCGGCTTCCGAGAGCAGGCGGCCGAGAGTGGTGTTGGTTTCATAGGTTGCAGCGCCCACATACCCGATGTTGTCCGTAACCGCAAGCTGCTCCACGGCAAGCCCGCTGAGTTGATTTGCCAGGCTGGCGGCGATCATCTCCGCGTCCCATTGCGGCGCGTCGGGGAGGAAAATGCCGAAGTCGCCTCCCGCGAGACGGGCGAGGGCGCAACCCGCATACTGCTTTGTGGCTTCCTGCAGGAGCGCTGTGACCCTCTTGAGAAATTCATCGCCGGCCTGAAAACCCTTGAGCTGGTTAAGTTTGTCCAGATCGTTGAGTTTGATAAGCAGGAGAATGCCTTTCGTGATGCTGTCGCGGCGGTCGAGCCGTGCGGTGACTTGTGTATCGAAATAGCGACGGTTGCCCAAACCGGTTACCGTGTCGTGGTAGGCGCGCTCCCGCAGTCCTTCTGCCTGGGCGACCTGCTCTT
>DYRD01000233.1 GCA_020718905.1 Syntrophus aciditrophicus
CCTCAAGGGGGAGGGAATAGAGGATATGGGGCTGGTATAAGGCGTCAGGGAAACTCCCGGAGAGACTTGATGAAGCGCATCCAGATTGTCATATGTCCCATAAATGTCCCATAACCCGGATTCGGCTCTCACTATGTCTCGCTTCTCACTCGTACCCCATATGTCCCATAAATGGCTCATTTTTTCTTTGCCGGAATGTAATGGGCGCCTCTTTTGGAACCAACCAGAACAAAAGCGCCTTGTTCCACCAGCACACTCAGGTCACGCAAGGCTGTCTTTCTCGTTATCCCGGCAAGCTTCTGATAGTCTGCGTTAGTGATGCGCCCGTTACGTTTGGCGTATAGTACAACTTCTTTTTGTCGTTCATTCAGCCCCATATTCGCCATTGCCGCCTCCGTCAGCCAATCCCGCCACAGCGTTGCGACAAAATGGGGGCCGTTTTGCCTGAAGTCGGGCTCGGGCAGGCAGGCCTTAAGGCAATCGGCGATCATGTCGGTCGTGCCGGTTCCGGCCTTCTCGACATATTTCATCCGAAAGAGCGGTTCGGCAATCAGGGGATTGCGCGGGATAGGGCCGTGGGGTTGTCGCAACAGTTCAGGAGTGAGGCCGGGAGGCAACTCTCCGGGATTCCAGACTTCTACGCGATCGGCAAAGACGATTGCCTGCACAAATCAGTTGTTGCGGTAGTTTCGGTGGGCGACGGCATTGACTATGGCCTCAGCAATGACCGGGCGGGGAATCTCGAACTCGACCGAGGCTTGTGCGCTCATTGCGCGTTGTTGAAAAATTTCCGGGGGTTCTTTCCGAAAAGCAGAATCGCGGCGTTGGTGGGCTTGCCGTCCCGCAGCAGGTTGAAGTTCTGCAACACCGCCTTCGGTGCGCGGGAACCCTTGAGCGCCAACCGCCCCTTTGCCTCGGCGGTCTCTACAAAGGACGTTACCTGCTCGTTGGCGATGTCCTGCAACGTCGCCCCGTTGCAGATGCTGTCATCGAATGGCCTGGTTGTCAGGGCACCCCGGTTTTCCAGTGACTCAACAAGGCTGGCGTAAACCTCGCGGACAAGTCCGGGAATGTCCGTGAATCGGCGGCGGGTAACCTGGCGGCCCGCCTTGCTGACCAGATTCGCCATGTCCTGGTCGCGGGCACTGTCATCATCGCCCTTCACGAACACCAGCCGTTCGCGATGGTTCTTTGTGGCATGGTCGAATTCCAGATCAGTCGGCGATTTCCCGTCCGCGTTCTTCCTCCCGTACTCATTCCCCAAAATGGCAAGGAAGATGTCGCGCTGTTCAACATCAGCGAGGTAGATATCATCCGGTTTGCGGTCCCCTGCGGGAATATCCTCAAAGAGGAAAACATCTCCGATGAAACGGCTCAACAGAGGATCACGCAGGATAAACTCCTTAACCGCACGGCGCTCCGCCGCGAGTTCCTTCTGCACTGAACTGATGAAAACTCGAATCATATTAATTAAGGCCAGCGTTATGGGGTCTTTAAAATCAGCGTTCTGGGCTGCGGTTTTGCACTCATTTTGTCAGGCAGGGTCCGTGGACGGCCCCGGATTCTCCCTCGGAAAGCGACCGTCGAGCCTCTCGCGGAGGGTGGTGATTGCTTTGATCAGGCGCATCAGCGTCGCTTCATCCCAAGAGGCGGTGTCGATGGTCTCGATCTTCGCGCCAGTCTTTTCGAGGAGGGCGAAGAAGATTTCTGGGTCGTTGGGGTCTTTGGCCTGGCGGCTGGTCTTCCCCTTTTCGAGGGAGGTGCGGTAGGCGGCCCAGGCGGAAAGCACGCCGTGTGGAAATCGGATTTGAACATATCTCGTCAGGGATAGATACTACGCTGAGTTATGCAAAGCTCTCGTAACGAGAGTCTTTTTCATTGATTAAACCCAGCTCCGCCCTCTG
>DYRD01000234.1 GCA_020718905.1 Syntrophus aciditrophicus
GCTCGTCGGGCTCATAACCCGGAGGTCGTAGGTTCGAGTCCTACCCCTGCTAAAAACCAGAGGTCACGCGAAAGCGTGGCCTCTGGTTTTTTAACAGGCAGGGGTGGGACTCGAACCGAAGAGAGCGCCGAGCGATAGCGAGGATGAGCGCGCAAGGATGCGCGCGGAAGCGAACGGAGGCGCCCGCAGGCCTGAGCCCGGAAGGCGAAGGCCGGAGGGAGAGTCCTACCCCTGCTAGGTACTAAAGGCGGTTTTCTTCGGAAGGCCGCCTTTTTCTATTTCATTACCTTTCAAGAAAATACCCTTTGCAGGTTATTCCTCTCATGTCTTTATTATGCCTTTATATTACCCTGTTTGGTAGACGCATAGCGCCATACGGGAGACATTTCAAACTTACTAAAAGGGGTAACAAAAATGTCAGTATACATACGGGAGAAACGCGGACGCCTTTACCTTGATTACCGGATGCTGGGGAAGCGCCACTGGGAGAGCTTGGGCATAAAACTTTCCACGGATGAAAAGATGAACCGGGAGGCGCGCAAGCTCGCGGAGATCATCCGGGCGAAGCTTGAACTACGCTTTGCGGCCGGGGATCATGGCTTGCTGGACCCTACCGCCGGGCGGCGGCCTCTTGTCTCCCTTGCCGAAGAGCTGGCAAAGGATATGCCGCCTGAAAACCCTTTGCCCAAGAGCCTCCCGTACCTTCGGGAGTATGCGGCGGAAGTCCAGCTTGCGGCCGTTACGGAACGCTGGCTGGACGGCTATAAGGCTTTCTTGCTTGGGCAGGAAGCGCTCGGGGAATCCACGGCAAGCAAGTATTATTCGGCCGTTGTAATGGTTCTACGGCGCGCGGTCCGGGACCGTGTACTACCCCGGAACCCGGCGGAAGCCGTCAAGGGAATTACCGTGCCGGAATCCGTCCGCGTGTACCTGTCGGCCGAAGAGCTGGGGAAGCTGGCTGCTACCGCTATCGGTGGTGCGCTCGGGGCGGAAGTCCGCCGGGCTTTCCTATTCGGGGCTTGTACCGGGCTTCGCGTGTCAGACCTCCGCTCGCTGACCTGGGGCCAGGTTGAACGGGATCCCGTCCAGATTGTAAAACGGCAAGGAAAGACCGGCCGCGTGGTAGCCGTGCCCTTGAACGCGTCCGCATGGGCCATAATCAATGACGGGCAGATTCACCACAAAGAAAGCCCCGTGTTCCCGTTGCTCGCTTCTACGGGCACGAATACAAACCAGTATTTGACCGTATGGGCGAAGGCCGCCGGAATTGAAAAGGCTATAGGCTGGCATACCGCGCGGCATACCTTCGCTACCATGTCCCTTGAATCCGGCGCGGACTTCTCTACCGTCTCCCGGATGCTCGGGCATACAAAAATGCAGACTACGGCCGTCTATGCGAAAACAACGGACCGGGCGAAGCGCGAAGCCGTGGACGCGCTCCCTGTACTGGACGCTGACCTGACAAGGGGCCGGGCATGATTGAAGAGCATATCAATACCCCGGAAGATATAGCCGCATGGGATTCATGGCGGATGCGGTCGGCCGCTGAAATTGCCAATGAAAAAAACGTGGCTACAAGTATTTATTTCATGGGGCGCTTCCACGATATTCGGCGAAAATATCTAGATGCTGAAATTGAAATAGCAGAGTATTTGGAAAGAGTGAAAAGGCTTCGGGAAGTAGCTTCAAGGGACATTCCGCAAGATGTGAACGGTTATAAACCATTCATTGACGAATTGGAAAAGGAGATTGAAGCTATGACGAAAACCGTTGCCGCCATGCCGGACCCTGCCCCGCTTCCATCCGGCGGGCTTGGGCGTATCCGCTGGAAGGGGTCCAAGACAGACCTAGGCCGCGTCTACAATATTCTAG
>DYRD01000235.1 GCA_020718905.1 Syntrophus aciditrophicus
CGGTCAATTCCGGAATCGGTATCGCACTGGATGAACCGTTTGCGAACTTCGACTTTGACTTGAGCGACGCTGAACTTAACCACATCATCAACGGCTTCGACGATGGCGAGGACGGCAGGCGGCTGGTGGGCGGCGTCATCGAGATTACCGAAGGCCGCGACGGCATCACAATCGGTCGGATCGACGGCCGCCACCACATGATCATCGGCGGCTACCTCTTCAAAGACAGCGTGACTTTCCGTGCGCCGGTGCTGGGCGGGAGCTTCGATGTGATCGGTAAAATCGGGACGGTTGGCGCCGACACCGCAGGCGAAAAAGTGGAGATAGAGTTCCTGTGAACGTAAATTTCTCCCTCCCCTTCAAGGGAAGGGAGATTGTCCTTGTCCCGGCCCTCATGAATATCAAGAGGTTTCCGAAGCATGGATTCTTGAAGTAAAAGACCATATGAAAGCGGTCAATGAAGGAGAACCAACGCTAATGGAGGTATTTTTCTGATGATGATGGCTGCTCCAGTTTATGAAAAAGGAAAACTTTACGATATTCCCATCATTGATTTGCGGCCCGATCCCAATCAGCCGCGGAAAACCATCGATCCGCAGGCGCTGGAGGATCTGGCCGAGTCGATCAGGAAAAATGGCATTATCCAGCCGATATTGTTTCGTATCGATCCCGAAAGCCAGTATCTGATCATCGTCGCCGGCGAGCGCCGCTTCATGGCTACCCAGCAGGTGGGGATTTTTACGATTCCCGGCATTTACGTCGAGGGTAACACCGCAGAAATTGCCCTGATCGAGAATTTGATGCGGCAGGAGCTGACTGCGATCGAGGAGGCCGAGGCGCTTGACCGGCTCATCACGAAGGAGGGTTACTCGCAAGAGCAGTTGGGCATTATCGTGGGCAAGGCCCGCACAACCCTCAACGAGATATTGTCCCTGAACAAACTTCCTGAGGCGATACGCGATGCCTGTCGGGGGGATCGCACAATTTACCGCTCCACGCTCATTGATATCGCCCGCAGAAAACAGGAACGCAGCATGATCACGGCGTACAACGCCTACCTAGACAAAAAGAACAAGGTCAAAAGAGGGCAGCAGAAAAATCCGAACGATCCTGTTGCCGCGGCCCAGGGTATTGCCAGGACGACGCAGAAAATCAGGAGTTTAGACAGTTCCGTCTGGACAGATGAGGAAAGGGAGCAGTTCCGGGTCGCTCTGGAGGATATGAGAGAGGCAATAGACGGGTTTTGGCAGAGCGTTCCCTTAGCGTAAGTGGACAAAACAATGCAGAGTAAAATTTTTCAAGAATCGTGCATTCATTCATTATATTAGAAGCTTCCAAGTGTCGGTTGACCGACACCCCTTTTTGCAGGGTGCTTTTTTCCCTTTTCTCCCTCCCCTTGAAGGGGAGGGAGCATGTTGTGCAAACGATCGGGAGGAGGAATGTTATGACAGCGATCGTGAGGGAGAGCGAAGCTTACTTTTCACAACCTGGAATATCTTTTAAAGACTGGATTCGTGCCGCAGCCAGTGTGACAATAGGCAGGATTCATGATAAATCAAAGTTCTCTAAGATACTATGCAAAACCTCGATGGAGGCAGCCAAGTGAGTTCACAAAAACGTACCATTAAAAAAAGTCGGTTTTCGCTGGAACCCCTGGAATCCCGCCTGTTGTTGTCCGGCGATACCCTGATAGACGTCCCGGACATACAACTGTTACTTTCCGATATCCCGGCGCTTGAAGTCGCTTTTACTCCCCAGTCTGACGTTCATGTCGTCAAGCGCACCTTTTTTTCCGATGAATCGACCCAGCACACAGACACGGTCAGCACCGGCGACGAGATATTTGTTGACAGCAGCGTTATCGTGGCCG
>DYRD01000236.1 GCA_020718905.1 Syntrophus aciditrophicus
AAACGTCGTGTTTTGAGAAATCGCTCCGACCGCCTCAAGGTCGAAGCCGCCCGAGTCGGAGGTGAGCCAAGCGTCGTAAATCGGCGACCCCTCGCTGTCAGGAAATCTGTTGATGAGGTTTCCTTGGCCGTCATCAAATGGGCCTTTCCCGGGAATGTCCACAAGCCGGACATAGCGGATGGCACCAAGGTCAACATGCCCGCCAGCGACCTGTGGTTCTGCGGCCAGTTGCGAAAGGTCGAAGGGGGTTCCCCAGCTCGCCTCATATCCGTTGGCGTGCTTCCCGGCGAGATTGAAAACATTCGTCGGGTCAAGCGTCCCGTAGGACCCCACGGCGGCGGGAGTCAATGAGCGCGAGGGGAATCGGGCGAAATCGATCCCGTTGCTTGACACCTCGACATAGGCCAGTTCGGCGGTGAGTTGCCCCGCGACCCCGGCTCCGCCATCCGAGATAAACCCATTTTCAAACACCACAAAATCTGCGCCGGAGAGGTTCCTGACCGGTGTGACAAAATCGAGCGTGATCCTGCCGGTGGCGGTACCGTTTCCAATGGCCGTTGTTCCCAAATCCCCAAGAGAAACAACATCCCAGTTGTCCCCGGTCACCGGGCCGAGAGCCGCTGTGGTATCCCGCCAGCCCGTGCCCACGCTGCTGGTGGGCTCGTAGGCAGTGATCGTTTCCACCCATCCGAAAAAAAGCGGATTCACGTAGTTGTTGGGATTGCTGAAGGTTCCGTCCTCATTATCGAGCCGGGCACCACCGATACCATCCGGGCCGATGAATCCTGGCACAGGGGCGTCGAGGGCGTTGGTGGGATCATCAACCCCTGCCGAGTAAGGCCCGGCAAGGGCGGTTGTTACCGCCCATGCCGAGACGAGCAAATTGGCAACGCTCTTTCTCACGTTAGCCCTTGCAGCGATGGCGCCGGAGTGCACAAAGTCCAAGCCCGCCGGAGATAAGAAGCAAAACCGTCGATGGCTCAGGCACGGCACCGACGTTGTCCACAGCGACATAGGCAGGGGTGTTCATCCCGTAAGTTCCGTTGTCCGACGAGGTCAGTCCGAAGGTCAGCTTGTCCAGTGTCCCGAGACCGGAAAGATCCACAAATGCCCAGGAATTCAAAATGTAATCCTGACTGTGGTCGGTGAAGCGAAAATCTGCCAAATAAAAGTCCACCGATCCTGTCGAAGCCGCGCCGTTCCAGCCTTGAATGGTCAGCTTGAACCAGTCCGCATCGTCGCCCGAGGTCCCTCCGAATTTTTTGCTGAAGGCGGATCCGTTCGTCATATCTAGAGCAGCATAGGTTGTGTTGGTGGCAAAAAAGCCCCTTCCCAAAAAATCCTCGTCATCATCAAAAAGGATGGACCATTCCCCGTATGGCTGGTAGCCGACCACATAATTACTGGAACCTTCCGCCCCGCTGCCCGTGATCGCGCTGTATTGGTTTCCGAAGCCAGGCGTCACAGTGTCGGTCTCCTTCGAGTAGGCCCATCCGTTCCAGAAGTCATACTCAAAGTCCCCACCTCCATTATGCTCGGAATACTTTTTGGTGTAGGTATTTCCAAGGGTCGCCCCGCCCGAAGAAAAGGTTGAGATTTTTTTAACTGTACTGCCGGTGTTCGCCCCATAGGGATCGTTGGTAATTGTGCTGTTCCCCGTGAGGTTGGCACCGTTCTCATGGCTGGAGACTCCGGTGAATGGCAACCCTTCGAAAGTTGCAACGTCTGCGAATGTGGGTGATCCTGCTGACAGAACTGCCAGCACGGCCAATAATGAGGTCTTTTTCATTTGTCTTTTTTCTATTTTGATTTTCACGGGGAGTGTTTGCGGACAGCCTTTCCCCCGTTATAGAAAAAGGACTACCCCTG
>DYRD01000086.1 GCA_020718905.1 Syntrophus aciditrophicus
TTGCCAGCATCAGGATGCTCGAGCTCAACGTCCCCGATACATCGGCCTGAGCCGCGCCCCTTTTTTGCGCTACCAGTACCAGTCCGGCCCTACCCCCAAATCGGTAACAACATCCGTGACGCCCTCGACTCCAAGCGCCACGGATTTCATGGCGCCGATCTCTTTTGAGGAAGAGACACCCCCTGAAATTGTCACTTTTCCGTCATAGGCATTCACCGTGATATTCGTCAAATTCACATGACCATCCACGGCCAGCGCCGACCAGACCCTGGTGCCGAGGATCAAATCGTCAATTCTTTTCAGGTAATCCGGTGTGGGTTTGAAGACGTCCAATCCCGCCATGTGGACTACCGTATCCGCGGCGACATCGACGGTCACGTTCTCGAGGTTGAAAAGCACATCATACAAAGAGGCATCCATCCACTCCACACCGTAGAGAAATCTCGTCCATTTGTCTCGTTGCCTGTCTATTTTTTCGATGAAGGCGATTGCCTCTTCCCTGCTGATATGCTTGCGCTCCATCCCGGCGTTGATCCTGAATTCCAAGTCGGCGATCACCCGTACGCGAAGCACATGGGTGGCAGGACAGAGCATCAGATGCCCCAAATGACCATGATAGACAAGGTTCCCCTTCTTGACATTTTCCAGCAATGCGGCTGAAAATACCCTTATGTAGGCCAAACGTCTTCCGTGACCCTGCTGCCAGAAAGGCGGTGGCTCATTCATGGCCGCCGTCAGCTCCTCTTCCGAAATCCCGTAATTGACGACAGCCTCCCTGACGACCTGCTCTCTGCTGAGACAACGATAACCGAGCTGCTCTGCCGCAAGCTCGGCAACAGCCTTTCCGCCACTGAAGGTGCCGCGGGAAATCATGATAATTGCCATGGTGTTCCTCCAAACAAAAAAATGATGGATGTTGAACTGTTCGTACTTCCCCTGGGCAGCTACTGTATTGTCGGAGGCGCGACAGACCTTTTGAATTTCCCTTCCACACCCCGCGTCACGAAGGTCAGAGCAGCCGCCAGCGTCAGGGCGGCGGCGGCAATAAGATAGGCGCCATTATAACTTCCGGCGCCGGTGGATGCCTTCTCGAGTTCAAAGAGTTTCCCTGCCAGCAGGGGAAATACAAACCCGCCCGCGCCCCACGCTGTAAAAACAAGCCCGTAATTAACGCCGAAATTTTTGAGTCCGAAGTTGTCTTTCACGGCTGACGGAAAAACGGACAGACATGCGCCGTAGTTGAATCCCAGCAGCATAGAGACAACTGTGAAAACAGCCATATTGGTCAGCCCCGTCCGGAGGAGCAACATCAGGGCCGCCTGGAACAGGAAGATGATGCACATGGTCCAAAGGCGGCCGATTTTGTCTGAGAGCATTCCGGCGATTATGCGACCGGAGGCATTGCCGACCGCCAACATCGCGACCAGAATAAACCCCGCTTCGATATTTCCCAGTTTGGCAATGGTCGTCACGTTGCCTATGATCATCAGGCCCGCGCCGGCGCCGCACGCAAACATAATCCAGAGCAGGTAGAACAGAGGCGTTTTCAGCAGGTCGCCGGGCTCCACGTTCACCTGGGAAGGCGGAGGCGGGGCTGAACCGCATGCCGCCGGTTTTTCAGTACGGTGACCCAGCGGGGGGACTTTTAGAAACTGCGACAGGAATGTGACCAGTATAAGGAAGCCAACCCCAAACGAAAACAGGGTCCGCTGGATGTTGCCCTCTTTCATCGCCAGAAGCCTGGCATCCGCCGTCTGCTTTACCGACTTCTTCGCGTTCAGTGTCGCCAGAGCAGCCTGAACATCGGCATTTGCGGGCTGAGCCTCTGCCTTTGCCAGGGACTCCTGCGCAACCTTGAATTCCCTGTCGGCAACCGCCTGGCTCCTGATTAGTTCGGACAGGGCAGCCCTTGGTTTTCCGGTGAGGTCGTATCCCGTAATGTAGTTGGCAAGCGGTGAGATGTAAACCGATGCAAGACCAAAACCGGCGACAACGATGCCGGCAACAAGCCCGGTCATACGGGCGGGAAACCACTTCACGGCCGGGGGAGTGGCCGATGCATAACCGAGACCGATCCCGCCGCCGGCAAGAATCCCGAACCCCAGCACGTACCAGAACACTGTGGTTGCAAAACTCGTAAGAATGCAGCCGAGGCCGGTCAGTATGCCTCCAACCATCGCCACCCACCGGGGACCGATACGGTCCTGAAGGCGACCGGCCGGCACCATCATGACCGCGAAAACTATGCAGGCGATGGAATAGGGCAAGGCCTTGTCCGCATCATCCCAGCCCCAGTCGGCGGGGATGGCTTTTTTGATAACGCTCCATGCATAGAGAACCCCTAACGCCAGATTAACGCCCATCCCGGCGAACGTTACCGTCCAACCTTTGAATATCGCTTTCCTTGCCATGCGCTTAAACCTCCGTAACTGGCGCCGCCCCGGGCGCCGCGGCCCTGCACAGTGTCCCTCTCCCCCCTTTCATCGGTTACGACTATAGGCAAACGGGGATTGCGAGTCAAGGGCATTGTGGGGCAATGGAATGTAAAAAGGGAGGGAAAAAGCCAAAATCACGAGAAAACTACTATCCCGTACCACTGGGCGAAAAAAACCGCTGCAGCCAGAATCCGGAGGCCACTAGTAAAAAAGATTAGAATTTCCTAATGATACAAACCGTATTTAGGAAGAAATCATGCTACTGCGCTACCAATAATCATCGGTAGAAAGAACGGCGCAGCGGCAAATCGTCAGGCCTCGTTGCGTCGTTTTTCCTCGTCCCGGATCTCGCGGCGCAAAAGCTTGCCGACCTTTGATTTGGGGAGCATGTCCCGGAATTCAATGTACTGGGGCACCTTGTAGGCGACGAGACTCTTGCGGCACCATTTGAGCAGGTCGTAGCCGGTGATGCCCTTGACGTCCTGCTTCAATACGACATAGGCCTTGATTCTCTCGCCGACCATCTCGTCCGGAATGCCCACCACGCAGGCGCCAACCACGGCATGATGCTCCTGAAGCGCCGCCTCGATCTCGGATGCCGACACCCGGTAGCCCTTGTGCTTGATCGTATCGACGGTTCTATCAACGAAATAGATATTGCCGTCCGCATCCATCGACACGACATCCGCCGTACGGTACCAGAGACGGTCGTCTATCTGAACAAACGCCTCCGCTGTCTCCTCGGGTTTATTCAGATAGTTGCTCACCATGAAATCGGAACTGACGAGAAGCTCGCCCGGTTCGCCCAGGGAAACGGGTTCAAGGGTGTTCGTATCGACCAGCATGACCCGCTTGCTGGGGACCACGCGGCCGATGCTCTTCGGCGGATTATCGATATCAACCGGACACATGGTGACGCCGCCGCAGGTCTCCGTCGCGCCGTAGCCCTGGTAGATGGTCTTCCCGAATTTTTCCCGCCACCGCCTTCCGACCTCGACCGGAAGCACGTCGCCGGCGCTGTACCAATAGACAACGGAACTCAGGTCGTACTGGTCCAGCCGGTCGTGTTCGAGCATCATCCGGTAGAGAGTCGGCACACCGATCATCGTCGTCGCCTTGAACCGCTCGATCCCTTCAAATGTGGCATCGACATTCACTTTTGGCTGGAGCATCAGCGTCCCCCCGACAAAGAGGGTGGCGAGGCTGCACGTCTGCCCGAGGATGTGGAAGAGCGGCGCGTTGCCAAAGATGATGTTCTTTTCCGGCGCGACGAGCGGCGCGCTCACAATAATCTGCTCGGCCATCGAGGTCAAATAGAGATCGTGGGTAAAGGGAACCCCCTTCGGGAACTTCGTCGTGCCGCCTGTGTAGAGAATCTCGGCCACGGCCCTGCCGTCCAGGTCAAGGGCGGGCAAATCGCTGATCCTGTTTTTGTCGTTGCTCAGGATATCCCGGAAGGAATGGGTTTCCCGGTCAAGCGCTATCTTCCCCTTGGGCACCACGTCAAAGAGGTATCCGAAAAACCGTTTCCAGCCGGGAAGCAAATCGTCCATACGGGCGGCGATGACCACTTTGATTTTCGTTCCCGGCAGCGCCTTCTTGACGTATCCGAAGTTGGTATCCGCGCAGATAATCGCCTCGGCGCCGCTGTCGTTGGCGATATAGGCAAGATCGTGGGGCGTGTAGATGGGGGTGATCGGAACGACGATCGCGCCCGCCCGCTGAATGCCGAGCCATGCAACCACCCACTGAATCGTATTGGGGATATAGAGCATCACCTTCTGGCCGGGTTTAACCCCCAGCCCCGGAAGACCTGCCGCAAATCGCTCCGCGAGGTCCTTGAGCTTTCGGTAGGAATAGCGCGTCCCCAGATAGATGACCGCCGTACTGTCGCCCCGCCTCTGTGCCGTCGCCTCAAAAGAGGCATAGATATTATATTCCAAAGTAAGCCGCCTTGATTTCGGGGTTGTCCATCAGCTCCCGGCCTGTGCCGGCAAGCGTGAGCATCCCGTTTTCGATGACATAGCCGCGGTCGATAATCGGAAGGACAGGCCTTGCGAACTGTTCCGTCACCAGAACCGTGGTTCCAAATTCGTCCTTGAGCCGGCAGATCGCCTCAACGAGCATCTTCTGCATCATCGGACTGAGTCCCAGGAGCGGTTCATCCAGAAGCAGCAGTTTCGGACGGACAACCAGACTCATCCCTATCGCAAGCATCTGCTGCTCCCCGCCGCTCAGAAATCCCGCCTTTCTGCCCTTCAGGGCAACCAACGCGGGAAAAAGCCGGCAGGCGTATTCGATGCCCTCCCTGATTTCCGACTGCTTCCGCAGGTACCCGGCAATTTTGAGGTTTTCCAAAACGGAACTTTCATGGAAGACCGGATGTCTCTCCCGGGACAGGACAATGCCTTTTTTCACCCGGTCACTCGGGCTCATTTCGGAAATATCCTCTCCGCGATAGATGATCTTTCCGTAAATGGTGATTCTCTCCCCGCCCTTGCGCTTCTCCTTGGTGCGCATGTCGATGATCAGACCGGATAGCGTGTTCATCAGCGTCGTCTTCCCCGCGCTGTTGGAGCCGATGACGCCGACGATCTCGCCCTCCTCGATCTTCATGCTGAAATCATTGAGGGCCAGCGCGTTTTCAAAAAATACCATCAAATTCTGAACTTCAATCATAATCATTCTTCCGAGCCGAGATAGGCCTTCTTGACTTCGTCACTCTCCATAACATCTTTTGCCGCACCGTCCGCGATCTTCTCCCCGAAGTTAAGCACAATCACCCGGTTAGCGATTCGAAAGAGTTCCTTGAGACGGTGTTCGATCATGATGATCGTCTTTCCCTCCAGCAGGAGTTTTTCGATGATCGGAACGATGCTCGCAACCTCAGCCAGACTCAGGCCCGAGAAAAGCTCGTCAAGGATCATGATGTCGGGCTGAAGCGATATTGCCTTGGCAAGTTCGAGCCGCTTTAGGTAGCCCTGCGGCAGAACGCTTGCCACTTTGTAGGCAACCTGGTTGTCCCTTTCGAAACCCACCTCCTCGAGAAGATCGAGGGCGACGGCATCGCGGTCGCCATACTTGCCGCCGACCAGCGCCTTTACCCGCGGCGAGTAAAGGGGAATGATCATGTTCTTGAAGGCAGGCAGCTGGTAAAAAGGCTTTACCATCTGAAAAGTTCTTGCGATGCCGAGGCGCACGATTTTGTAGGGCGCCATGCTCGTGATGTCCTGCCCCTTGAAAAGAACCTTCCCTGAAGAGGCCTTTACAAAACCGGAGATCAGGTTGACTGTCGTGGTCTTCCCCGAGCCGTTCGGCCCGATGATCCCCAGCAGGTCTCCCTTGTTCAGGTTAAAACTGATGCCGTTTACGGCCTGAACGCCTCCAAACGACTTGCAGAGTCCTTTTACCTCCAGAAGCGGCGTCTCGCTCATTTGTCCACCTCTGCCCAGCGTTCGAACTGGCTGTACTTGCGCGCAATGAAGTGGAATATCCCCTCGGGCAGCCCGACTACGAAGATAACGAGAAACACCCCGTAAAACACGATTCTCAATCCGCCCAGCGTCCGCAGCGCCTCGGAGAGGGGCACCAGGATGAAGGAACCGAGCACCGCCCCTGCAAAGGAACCGGGGCCGCCCACCATGACGGCCGCGATCGGCAGAATCGAATAATCGAGCGCAAAGACCGGCATGCCGACAAACCGGTAAACGTGCGTCATCATCGCCCCCGCAAAGGCGCCGACGGCGCTCGCTATGAACAGGGCCTGTATTTTGAACCAGTAGATGTTGATTCCCGCGTTCATGACGGAGCGGTCGTTATCCTTGATTGCCGTCAGCACCAGTCCGTAATCCGAGGTCATCATCCTCCGGAAACCGAACAAAGCGGCAATCAGGGCGGCCATCAGTATGTACATCTCCAGCCACTTGGAGGGAAGAACGCTGAGACCGCTTATCCCCTCGGTGCCGCCAAAGATCTTTGTCGCCTCGATCACCCGCTCCAGCATCAGCGGAATAATGAGGGTAACCATTGAAAAATAGATGCCCCGTAGTCTCAGCACCGGCAGCAGCAGCAGCGTGCAGATCACCCCGCCGACAACCGCGGCGATTGGAATCGTCAAAAACGGTGAAATCCCGAAATAGTGGTTAAGCGTCCCCGAACAGTACGCGCCCATCCCGAAAAACAGGGCCTGTCCGAGTGAAATCATTCCGCTTTGCGCCAGAATGTCCCAACTGATCGCCAAAAGCGCAAAGACGGCGACGGAAAGGAGTACCCTCTGCCAGTAATCGCCCAGTACCAGCGGCAGAATGATAAAGGCGGCCACCGGAAGGACCCGCGGCGCCGCAAAATAGAGGATCTCCCGCCAGGAGCTGAGGGCGAAAATATCCTCGGACCTGACCTTGATACCCCGATCGATTCTCTCTTTTCTTTTTTCCACGCTTACTTACGCCCCCTCATTCTTCCCGTGAAATCAAATTCGCTCTTCAAGTTCCTTCTGTTTTCCGTAAATCCCGGACGGCTTGATTACCAGCACGATCAGGATCGCCGCCAGGCTCACGATCATCGTCCAATGCGAGCCGATGTAGGTGTCCGTAAATCTCTGGGCGAAGCCGACAACAAGGCTCGCCACGATCACCCCGCCGGTGCTGCCCAGCCCCCCGATAATGGAAACGGCAAGGGCGTTGATCAGGACGTCATACCCCTGGCTGACGGAAATCGTCCCAAGCGGGATGATAATCGTCGCGGCGATGGCGGCAAGCGCCGCCCCCAGGGAGACGCTCATTGTGGCGATCCAGTCCGAATCCATCCCGAAGGTGAGCGCCGTGCGCTCATCCTGGGCAATCCCCCGGAAGGCAAGCCCCAGAGAGGTGAAGTGGACAAAAAGCCAGAGCAGGCCGACAATAACGATGCTGGCAGCCACAATAATGAGCCGCTGCGCATCCACGAACACATCCCCAATCATGAAGCTGTCGTCTATGAAGACCGGAAGCGCGTATTCGACGCCGACGAACCCCAGATACCGGAAGAATTCAAGGATGGCGAGCCCGATGCCGAAGGTGGCTATCACCTCGGAAAGCACCTGCCCCCGGACGCGCATCAGGATGAAGCGGTACATCAGCGCCCCGATGGCGGCTGTCAGGACGATCGAAATCAGCACCGCAACCGGATAGGGCAGACCGACCATCTGCAGGAGCATATAGGTCGTAAAGGCGGCAAAGATGTAGAGGGCGCCGTAGGCAAAATTCGATATCCCGCTGATGCCGAAGGTCAGGTTGAACCCTATCGACATCATGATCAGAATAACACTGTTTATGACCGCGTAAACAATCGTTCCTAACAACATCTCCGGCGTATCCTCCACCCCCGCCAATCCCGACCTGGACGGCAGGGGTTCATTTATTTTGATATTTTGACTACTTCGCCGACTTCAGACCGGCAGGAAGTTTTATCCTGTCATCGGCAATGGACTCGGGGAAAACGGTTACCCGTTCACCCTTGTCGTTCCACTGAAAGACGCTCGCGATAGCCGCCTCTTTCGGATCCATGCCGAAAACTGCCTGATTTCCCGCATCAAATTTGATGCGGCCCATGACGCCGGTGCGGTCCGTCTTCTTCATCTCGGCAACCAGCGCGTCCGGATCGAGGCTCCCCGCCCTCTCAATCGCCTCTTTCAGAATGTAAACAGATTCATACGTGGGCGCCGGGCCATGACCTGCCTCCATGGGCTTGCCCATTTTTTTCTGATATGCCTTCAGAAACTCCACAGACTGGGGAACCTTGGGCGAGGCGATGGCGCTTCCCAACTCGAAATTGCAGTTGATCGCGCCGCCGATTTTTTTGTCGAATGTTTTCCATGCCCCCGGCCCGGCCAGGGGAGAAATGAAGCCCGCCATCAAGGCTGGAACCTTCATGGCCTTCCACTGCTTGACCAGCGTTCCGCTCTGGGGCATGTCGAAAATGGGGAGAATGACCTGTGCCCCGGCGCTTCGGGCCTTCATCAGCGCGGACGAAAAGTCGGATGCGCCGGTCGGATAGCTCTCCTTCCCGACGACGGTCCAGCCGGCCTTCTCGAAGTAGTTTTTCACCATCCCGTCCGCCGTGGCGCGGGCCCAGGCGACATCCTGATGCATGATGTAAACCTTGGTGAATCCGAATTCCTTGTTGATGTGAGACATCGTGCCGACAAGGTTTTTCACAAGATAGATGGCGTTGAGGCAGGTTCTGAAGACATACTTGTACTTGTCAGGCTCCTGCTTCACCTTGCCCTCGGTGGCGGGCGTCATCGCGATCGTCCCGAGCAGGGGCGTCTTGTATTTGGTGAGGATGTCCATTGCGGCAAGCAGCGCCTCGGAACGGAAGGGGCCGATCAGCAATGCCGCAGGCTTCTTCTCCAGGATGAGTTTCTCGATTCCCATCAGGGCCTCGGGAACCGGCACACCGGGAGCCGCGTCGCGAATGTCGATGGCCTCGACCTTGAACATCCTTTTTTGCGAACCGACGTTGACCCCACCCGTTGCGTTTATCTCCGCAACAGCCATTTCCACAACGGCAAGACCTTCTTTTCCCTCAACAAAACCCGTCGATGTCGGTACGCCGATCACGATGGGCTCTGCCGCGAAGGCGAAAAAGGGAAACAAAACACCAAGAATAAGACAACAAAAGTATGACCATAATCTCCGCTTCATAACATGACCTCCCTGATTTAGTTTACGTCCTGATTTTTTGAAAAGCATAAT
>DYRD01000237.1 GCA_020718905.1 Syntrophus aciditrophicus
CGTCAATCAATATTGCCGCGCTATAACCAATGGTGAATGCCATGCGGTTCTGATCGCGGGGGCCGAGGCGGTCTACGGCCTGAACCGTGTTCTGCAGGGAAAAGCCCCCTCCTCCTGGCCGGAGCAGGAAACCCAGCCGTTTCTTAAAGACCACCCCGCCACTGTCAACTTCGCTGTCCTCCTCCGGGCCGGAGACGGTCTGGAAAGTAAGGCCCTGGAAGGATATCGCTATCCCCTGAATAATGTGGAAGAGGCCTACGAACTCTATCTTCCCCACTTCATGTATCCTTTTTTCGAGACGGCCCTGCGGGCTGCCGCCCAAGAAAGCGTCGAAGGACACCGGCAAAGGCTCGCAAACCTTTGCCATAAACTTTGCGCGGTCGCCGCCGGAAATCCATACGCTTGGAACGGTTCCCTTCGCTCCGGTGAAGAGATTACCAAGCCCGGCGACGGGAACCGCATGATTGTCTATCCCTATACAAAGTTTATGATGGCCAACATCAATGTTGATATGGCAGCCGCCGTCATCTTGACCAGCGAAGAGGTGGCCTCATCCTTGGGCATAGATCGTTCCCGCTGGGTTTACCCTCTGGGGCTCGCGGATTTCCGCAATGTCTGGCATGTGAGCCAAAGGCCTTCCCTGATCGATTCCCCGGCCCTGACCGAAGCGGCGCGGCTCTCCCTGGAACAGGCGAATATGTCCATGGAAGACATGGGAACTTTCGATATCTACAGTTGTTTTCCCTCTTCCGTGGAGATCGCCCGTCAATCCCTTGGGCTGGAATCAGACGATCCGCGCGGGTTTTCCGTAAACGGCGGTCTACCCTACTTAGGCGGACCTGGCAATAACTACTCCCTCCACGCCATCGCCGCCATAACGGATAAGATTCGCAGCAACCCCCACTTGAAAGCGATGATAACAGCCAATGGCTGGTATAACTCCAAACAATCCGTGGGCGTCTATGGAGCGACGCCACCTGTTAATCACTGGGAATATCGCGACGACAGCTCTGTCCAGAGGGAAATAGAGAGTAAAGAACTGCCGCCGCCCCGGGAGCATGCCAACGGTCCGCTCACCATCGAGGCATATATGATCCGACATGACGCTGCCGGCACCCCGGAACGGGGAACCGTGATCGGTCGTCTTGCCGACGGCCGTCGCGCCCTGGCCGACATTGAAGCTATCCCGGAAGATCTGTACCGATGACATGTCGGATTGTTTGTGAGATGTACCAAGATAATCGTACGTGATCTTAACGCCTCGGGAAAGACTATGATATCCATCACCACCCTTCGCTCCTGGCCCCAAAAGTATCGCCTTATATACCCTTCTTTCCCGAATCCCGCCAGACACCCTAAAAACGGACATTCAAATAGCCAGCGAACCGCTCCAGCTGTTCCTGTGAGGGTAGCGACCTATGCTCTCTGAAGAAGAAATCCAGGAAAGGGCAAAATACTGTTATCTGGTTGCTTACCAGCTGAGCTGCCTCCGCAGCCGGGAGCTGGCTAATCCCGCCCATTACCTGGAGGTTCTTGAAAAGTCGTCCCTCCGCCTGACCGAGGATGAGTTCATTCTGATGACGATGGAGCATGAGTTCCGCATGGGAAGCACCGACTGCGGTCTCGACTATCTTACGGCGCTATATGAAGGATTTGCCCATGCCTACTGTGAAGTTATGGAAAAACAACTCGCCAGCATCCGGGACCAAATACCCGGCGATTTTCTTGACAAACTGGCCGCAGAAATGGACCATTAGGAAAGGGAAGGCAGCATTCAGGAGTCCGAATGAATCGGGATCATATCACCCGATTATCGACAATATCCGGGAGATGCGTGACTATGATGAAAAAAAACCCTCACAATA
>DYRD01000087.1 GCA_020718905.1 Syntrophus aciditrophicus
TATAGAACAATCCTCCCACTTATGCACCTGTCCAGTTTTGCCATACCCGCTCTGCAAGCCGAATACCGAGTCGGCGGAGGGATCGTATGGGATTCCAGCGGCGACGACGAATACAACGAAGCCCTGCTCAAAGCGAGGGTCCTAAATGAACGGCAAAACGAGTTCTCATTAATTGAAACCATGAGATGGACAAGGGAGGAAGGATATTTTTTGCAGAAGAAACACATACGGCGCCTGTCCGATTCCGCTGAATATTTCGGGTTTACCTTTTCAAAAAAAGGACTTAAAGATCTCCTCGACGAAATGGATTTGGCTTTTAGCTCCCCGCAACGAGTGCGTATTTCATTGGACCATTCGGGAGAATATACTGTAGAAGCACAAGAGCTGTTACAGGCTGAAACGCAGACATTCAAGGTATGCCTGGCAGAAAAGCCCGTCTCAGCAAGGAATGTATTCCTTTTCCACAAAACTACGCGACTTGAAGATTATTCGGAAATCTCGTCGTCGCAAGGAAGGGGGAATTATTCACCCCTCCCATTACCTGTGGATTGCTGGCCGGCACCTTTCGAGAGTATTTGCTTGAGTCAGGACAAGTAACTGAGCGGGCGATTTCAATAAAAGAATTGGGGAACTGTGGGAAAATATTTCTGGTCAACTCCGTGCGGAAGTGGATTGCCGTCGAATTAGTGAGCAGAATATGATAGGGCTCTGGATATTAAACTAGCTATCCAGACCATCTTCAGATTCCATGTACGGAACGATAAAGGCCCGCTAGCACCGTCACCAGGCTCATAAAGGTAATGGGAAGTTTTGGATGGCATTATTCAGCATTTCCATTGACAAATCAGGATAAATCAGGATAGTTGTATTTGGAAATATTGTGTCGCACTGTTTTTATCATTAAAAATATGCGGCTCCATCCCCAAACGACATTTTGGCGAAATGGTCAGAAAATACAGGAACATCCTTAATGGCACTTGATGCAGACAGAAACGGCCTCATCGCGAGCAAATACCCGCTGCACATCGGCATGTTGCTGACTAAACCCTGCGCCTTGCTCGGCCGCGGCACAATCAATTGGGTCAACAGTTTAGGCACTTCGGCAATTTTTCTCGCCCTCGCATTCCTGAAGATTCTCCACCCGAAGCAATGGGCCAAGATCATTCAGCAGATCTACTATATCGGAGCCCGGTCCACGATGATTATCCTTTTGGTCAGCGTGTTTACCGGCATGGTCCTGGGCCTCCAATCCTACACGGCCCTAGTCAAATTCGGCGCCCAGGGGGCGCTCGGAACACTGGTCGCCCTGACGCTGGTTCGGGAACTCGGTCCCGTGCTCACGGCCATCATGATTACCGCCCGTGCCGGTTCCGCCATCGCCGCCGAGATCGGCATACAGCGAATCTCCGAGCAGATCGACGCCCTGGACACCATGCGGATCGATCCGCTCCGCTACCTCATCAGCCCGAGAATTGCCGCCGCCATCATCAGCTTTCCCATCCTCACGGCGGTGTTCGATATCGTCGGCATCATCGGCGGTTACATCTCGGGGGTCCTCCTCCTGGGGGCAAATGCCGGCACCTATGTCTATCGTGTCCAAGCCAGCATGGACATGAAAGATGTCATGGACGGTTTCATCAAATCGATCGTTTTCGCCGTCATCGTCTCCACCGTCTGCTGCTACCAGGGCTATTTCACCCACATGCGCACGGATAGCTATGGCGCCAAGGCCGTCGGCCTGTCCACAACATCGGCGGTCGTGATCTCCTGCGTCCTGATCCTGGTATCGGATTACATCGTGACATCGCTGCTGATTCGCTGATATGATTAAAGACATGGACAGACCGCTGATCGAGTTCAAGGATGTCACCAAGCGTTTCGGCTCCCGGACGATCCTTGACCGCGTTAACCTGCAGATCTACGCGGGACAGGTCACAACGATTATCGGCCTCAGCGGTTCGGGTAAGAGTGTGCTCCTCAAGCATATCATCGGACTCCTCAAACCGGATGAGGGGACGATCCTCTACCAGGGCGAACCCATGAACGAAATGAAAAAATCGGAGCGGATGGCCAAACAGGCGCAGATAAGCTATATGTTCCAGGACAATGCCCTCTTCGATTCCTTGACGGTCTACGAAAATATCGCCCTCCCCCTCCGGGAGACGACGAATCTGGACAAGGCTGAAATCGACCGGCGGGTAATGGCCAGAATCGAACAGACGGAACTTAAGGATGCCGCCCACAAGTATCCCTCGGAAATGTCCGGGGGCATGCAGAAGCGCGCCGCCCTGGCCCGGGCCTTGGTTACGGATCCGCGCATCGTCCTCTTCGATGAACCTACGTCCGGCCAGGATCCCGTCCGTAAAAACGCCATCCTGAGCATGATTGCCCAGTATCAGCGCAAATTCGGGTTTACGGCGATCCTGGTCAGCCACGAGATACCGGATGTGTATTTTATCTCCAACCGCATTCTGGCGCTCTACGACCGGACCATCGTCTTTCAAGGCTCTCCGGAAGAGCTGGAAGAGTTTGACCACCCCTTCAAGGATGAAGTCATCCGCAGCCTGGAAGGTCTTCGGCAGGAACTGACGGGACTTTACTCCCAACGTCAGTTCAAGGTAATGCACCATGCGCAACTGACCCAGCGGGCACGGGGGGAAACTTATTCCATGGTGGTTTTCACGCTGGACGATCTGGGTGTCGTCATGACCGGTTCAAGCCATGAGGCCGTCCGGAAGACTATCCGGAGCATGGGCAGATATATCGACAAACACTTCGGCGCCATCGGGGGTTTTTCCACCCGGCGCTGCACCAACCAATTTGTCACGGTGCTACCCTATTCGGACCTGACGGAAGCGGAAAACATCCTCATAGATTTTGCCCATGATTTCCAGGAACGGGGCCTTAAAGACGGGTATGAAGGTCCGGAAAGGCGGAAAACTTCGGGGGTGTGCATCGAACTCGTTATCCGGGCGGGAATCGCCCAGGGGCAGCCGATTGCAGAAATAGAAACCGTTATCGACGAGGCAGACTCCAATCAAAAAGAAATCGCCCGCCTGCGGTGCGATGTGAGGGGGTAGATCAATGAAAAAATACACGCTGGAAACCACCGTCGGCATCTTTCTCGTCTTCGGGCTCCTCTGCATTGGGTATATGACGGTGAAACTCGGTCATATTTCACTGCTCGGCGACAACGCCTATTCGCTGTTTGCCCGCTTCACGACCGTAACCGGACTGAGGGCCGGCAGCCTGGTCTACATTTCCGGCATTGAGATCGGACGTGTGGAGCGGCTCACCATGGACCAGGAAAACCAGAAGGCCCTCGTGGAGATACGCATCAGGAAAGATATCAAGATTTTTGATGATGCCATTGCCTCCATTAAAACGGAAGGGCTGATCGGCGACATGTATCTCAGCATTGACCCCGGCGGGGGCGGCGCAGCCCTTAAACCTGGCGGGTTTATTACGGAAACTCATCCCCCCCTGGATATCGCCGGGCTTGTCAGCAAATATGCCTTCGGTGACGTGAAGAAACCGGATGATACCAACGAAACCAAGAAAGGAAAACCATGAGGAGACCACTTACTGCCCTGTTAGCGGTTTTGATGATCTTGCTGTTCACCGTGGCGGCGTATGCCGGCCTGCCCCAGGATACGGTTCAGGCCAACGTAAACAAGGTGCTGGATGTTTTGCGGGACCCAAAGCTTAAGCCCGAATCGGCCAAAGAGCTCAAAAAGAAAAAGCTGCGCGCCATCTATGAACAAATGTTCGATGATGTCGAACTCGGGAAGCGGACCCTGGGCAAGAACTGGAACAGCCTGGGCGTCCCCCAGCGCCAGGAATTCGTCATCCTCTTCCGGCAGGTCCTGGAAAAGGCCTACATTGACAAAATCCTTGCCTACACCAATGAAAAAATTGTCTATGAGCGGGAAACCATGGTCTCCGGAACCCAGGCGGAGATACAAACGAAAGTTGTCATGGCCGCGAAGGAAATACCCATAACTTACAAGGTGATTCTGAAGGACGGCTCCTGGAAGGTATATGACGTTGTCGTCGAAAACGTGAGTCTGGTGCTGAATTATCGCACCCAGTTCAGCGACATCCTCGCAAAAAACAAACCCGAACAGCTCCTCGAAATCCTACGGAAGAAAGTGAAGGGGCAATAGCGCCCTCCCAAGGTGGTCCCGGACATGAAATCACACATAGCGGCAGTTGCACTTTGTCTTGCCCTCGCAGCAGGCTGCGCCCACGAGCCCGTAGTCTCCGATCAGACGCCGTCCGCTGCCCCCAAAGCGGAGCATACTCCGGCGCCAGCCCCGGCGGTGGCCGCCAAGACAGCCGGCGGCAACCTTGACGACTATCAGGATATCGAAGATCCCGACCAGGGAAAAGAAGAGGAAAAGGTTATCATTGCCGATCCCCTGGAGCCTTTCAACCGGGCCATGTTTCAATTCAACGACAAGCTGTACTTCTGGGTCATTAAGCCCGTCGCCCAGGGGTATAGTAAGGCGGTTCCCGAGAAGGCGCGGGTAAGCGTCAGTAACTTCTATGCGAACCTCAGTTTCCCGATCCGTTTTGTCAATTCCCTGCTCCAGGCAAACTTTGAGGGGGCGGCGTCCGAACTTGGCCGCTTCATCATCAATACCGTCTGGGGCATCGGAGGGCTCCTCGATCCCGCCGCAAGCAAGGAGATCGATCTTAAAAAAAAGCAACCGGCCGATTTCGGTCAAACCTTGGGGATTTACGGCGTGGGACAGGGGTTTTACATCCATTGGCCCATCTTCGGCCCCTCCAGTCCGAGAGACACCGTGGGTATGGTCGGTGACATTTTTCTTTACCCTTCCATATATTTAGGTCCCTGGGAAGTCTGGGCAGGCTCCCGGGTATTCGAAAAGGTTAACGATGCCTCCCTGCATATCGGCGATTACGAATCCCTGAAAGAGGCCGCCATCGATCCCTATGTAGCGGTCCGCGACGTCTATGTCCAATATCGGCTAAAGAAGATCCAGCACAAGGACGGTCCGCCTCCTCCGGTGGGGTCGGGATTACTGGAAGATAAATGAAACGGAAGCTAGGCATGGATACGAAAACTCTTAAGATTATGCTGATCGTCATGGTCGTCATGCTCACAATGCAGGGAACGGCCGCCGCGAGCGGACCCTTCGGACCGCCGCAACCTCTTGCGAGACCGGCGGGAGGCTTGCATACGGGCATCGGTTACTGGCTCCAGGAGGATAAACTCAAAAATAATGAAGAATACATCAGCCGGCAGCAGCAGGTGTACTCCGAATTGGGGTACGGGTTCCAGAGAAACTGGGACCTCTACGCCCGGGTCTGGTTGGCGAGTCAGAAACTTTTCGACTCCTTCAACCCGACAACCGCGGCGACGACGACATGGAAAAGTGATTTTTCAGCGCCCTGGAAATTTTTCAGCGCCCTGGGGATTAAGGGCTTTTATCCCCTTCGTCCGGCCTTCGGTATCGGCGCTTTTGTCCAGGGAACATATTATTTCAGCGACTTCACGGACAATGTCACGGGAACCCGGAACGGCGCCCCCTTTACGGTCGAACTCGGCCTGAAGAGCATGTGGGATGTAAGTGCCGGGGTCGGCTTTCAGGCCACCGTCCCCTGGGGCATCAACCTGTATATCGGCCCCTATGTTTACTATACGGAAACCAAGGTATCGCCGTCCGCCAGCATCGCGGGACTGGCCCTCACCTCGGGAGAAACAATCCTGAGAAACAATGCCGTCTTCGGCGGCTTTGGCGGCATCGACGTGCCGCTGTCCAGAGGATTCCGTTTGCAGGTAGAAGGAAAATATGCCGACCGGTTGTCCGGCGGCGCAGCAGTGACCTATTCCTACTAAATGTAAGGTGCTTGAATCAGCGTGAGAATATGGTCGCAGTTTCTTTCCAATGCAACCATGCCGGGCGGTTGACCTGCGAGCTTCTCGTCTGTAAAGATCTTGGCCCTCATGGGGGTGGTCGTAACTGGAATATCCTGTTTGAGAAGCTGAAAGTAAAAGTTTTTTCCTCACCATCATCATAAAAGGTAATCTCATCGCCATTCACCTCGCCGTGGAAACGACAAGGCGTATAATCATCATAGCCCACGAACTTATTGCCGTTTATCTGTAGATCTATAAGATGGCCGGCACCATAATCGTAGAGATCGAAGACGTTCTCTTCTCCCGGTCCGGCGGTATAGCACCCTCTGTCGTTACTGAAAATCTTTATGTAACTTGGGGTCACAGACCCCTAAAAACTTACAGATTTTGATTGCAGATGATCGTAAAGGGATAAGATGTCCAGGCCGGTAATAATCCGCCCGGCAATGAAGGCAATAGTGGTTCGCAGTTTCGCCTGCATGGTATATCGCTTCTCCTTGAGAGATTTGTGGGACGCCTACTTGCCCACCCTAATATTTACTGTCCATGATTTTGAATCAGGTTGTTTTTTATTAAAAAAACAACCGGCTACGGTGTCCTGAGGAGACGAAAGCCCAAGAGTCCGCTGTGTTGACCGGGGCCGAAGTAATCACGATTCGACGACCGGCAGAATCTGGCAATGCTGCTCCAGGAACCGCCCCGACGCACCCGTTTCAATCCCGATGGCGGCCCTGCCGGGGATCCGTCAGGCTGCCGGCGGCATACAAAAGGAACCAGTCCTGTAGCCACTCATAGACATTTCCGTGCATATCGTACAAGCCCCAAGAGTTGGACATCTTCTGACCCACGGGATGTGTCTTCGATGCGGAATTGGAGTTTAACCAACCGGCACGTAATAAATCATCATCGCTATTTCCCGCATGGAACCTCGTCGTCGTTCCCGCTCGGGCCGCATACTCCCACTGCGCCTCCGTGGGCAGACGGTACTTGTCAGTCCTTTCCATACTGTTGAGCTTTTTGATGAAACCTTGTACATCTTCCCAAGACACATACTCCACAGGGCAATCGTCGCCACAGATGCTGAAATGCGAATGATTATCCCCCATCACTCGCTTCCACTGCCCTTGGGTCACCTCCGTTGTCTGCATATAAAAAGGACGACTGATCGTTACCTGGTGATAAGGACCATCATCGTCATCCCGCCCCGCCTCGCTGCCGGGCGAACCCATCATAAAGGTCCCCGCCGGAATGAGAACGAATTTCGCCCCCAATGCAGGGCTGGTAAAGATATGCGATCCTTTCCCCTGGGCCGTTGCGTCAGGCACTAGACAAACTAAGGTTAATAACACAACAGCTATCATTAATGCCGGCTTCTTCTTGACCATTTATCAATTCCTCCAGAAATTTCATCATTTCTGTTCATAATTTTCCGGAATAACTGCGGGCGGGATAATATCCTGCCTTCACTGTCAGTAAAGCTTACGGAGCGATGCCCCCGGGAAGTAGTGGCCGAGGATGGCTTCCATCCCGAAACCCCGGAGGGCCATCATCGCCGCGCCGATCTGACAGAGTCCGACACCGTGACCCCAACCTGCCCCGTGGAGGGTGAAGCGGGTAACCTTCCCCTGGGCATCCCTTTCCGACCGGACGATAAAGGCGCTGCTATAGAGGTGACTGGGTGAGAGCCAGCGGCGGATCTCCAGTTCCTTACCCACAATGAGCGTTCGTTTCGATCCCGCGATCTTCAGACGGATGATTCGTCCTGAAGGTCCCCTCTCCAGGGGGGGTAAGAGCGTACAACGCTCCGAAATCAAGTCCCGATTTCCGGAATAGAAGCCCCTCCAGTTCTTCCCGGGCATAGGAGACCTCCCAGCGGAAAAAGTCCGTCGTTTCCTGATCGAAGGCCGGCAGAACCTGGCGGAGAGCAGCTATATCGCCGGTGTTGCAGTAGGCGGGAGGATTCGCATGAACCCAGCGGTCTGCCGCCATCTCCGATGTCACGGGAGGAAAGGCTTCCGGGCCGTCGGCAATTGACGTCAGATAGGGAATGGAGGCCTCCTCCCAGACATTAGAGAAATCTTCCGTCCGGCCACCGCAGGCCTTGTGATACCGGGCGTCGCAGATCCCGCCGTCGTGGACCAGCAAGAGACCCCGCGTAACGTCGATGGCCTGACGGACCTGGCCCGAGATGATTTTTGTCACCCCCTGGTAACGCTGGCAATGGTCGTCGGCGCAGACGTCAAACCGGGCATGCTCCTCCCGGCCATACCAGCGGATGATCTCTTCTGCCGAACAAATCCCTTCGATCCCGGCGTTAGCCGGAGATACCTCGGGTTTACTCCCCCCCCTATCGTCCCGGTCGGCCGCCGCTTTCCGCTCCAGCATCGCCATGAGCCAGCTCCGGGACGTGACGGCATGGGCCTTGAGAAACTCCAGCGGGGCGCTGGCGCTCATTTCCGAGGAAATGACGCTTGCCAGATAGTCCTCGAGGGGAATCTCATTCACTATGGTCAAGGTGTCGCCGGCGGCGGCCGGCAGCACGGCTATCTCTCCTCGAAAGGTCTGGGCTTCCTGACGTTGCCAATGAAAGTTCACCCCGATGGTGACATCGTCAAGGGAAAACGTGGCGGTTCCATGGGGCCGGCAGCGGAACTCCCGCTCCGCAAGGGGCCAGGCGCAGGACCCGGTGCTAAGGACCACCTTGCCGGCGACGATGCTAAAACGGAAATCGCCGCTTATGTCCCGGCCAGTGGACGTGAGAAAAACACCGTGCAGACATCCCTGAATCTCCCGGCGCCCCGCCACGATTCCCACCCGAATTTTCGGTTCCCCGATATGCATATTTCCTTTGTCCTTTCCGATCAAAAAAGTGTATTATTCATGCAAAGTCAGAGATATCGGGTCCATTCTTGCACAATTAACTAAAAAGATGAAGCCTTTTCATTATTGAAACGGATAAACCGCCTTTAAAGGAGATCTTCATGGGAACAATGCACAAAACCGGCTGCGTCCTCTGTCCTCAGAATTGCGGCCTCATCGTGGAAGTGGAAGACAACCGGATCGTCAAGGTCCGGGGAGACAAGACCAACGTCCGGAGCGAGGGGTATTTATGCAGGAAAGGCATGAATATCGCCTAGCATCAGCATAACGCCGATCGCCTTCAATATCCCCTGAAACGCACCGCCACGGGCTCTCCCAGGATCTCCTAGGAGGAGGCCCTGGGAGAGAGCGGGTATGGCAAAACTGGACAGGTGCATAAGTGGGAGGATTGTTCTATA
>DYRD01000238.1 GCA_020718905.1 Syntrophus aciditrophicus
TCCCCAAAATCGCATCCTTTTTCTGATACTCCACCAAATCGGTGCGGACGGCGTTCGATGAGGGGGCATTTACGGAAGAAACTGTGTTCAGCGGATACCACTCCAGGCCTGCGGCAAGAGTTCCCCCCTTCCAGGGAAACACGCTGACCGACCCCTGCGCGCCGAAACGGTACTTGAAAAATCCGGAGGGATCGTTGAGAAAGGTTCGGAACGATGGGCGAATGCCGTAATCCCACCATTGACGTCCCATCTGTTGACCGGAAAGGCCATCAGAGACGGCGGTATCCAGCCCGCCGGAAAGATGGAGAAACTGCTTCGCCGTAAGCTTATTGTCCCCCCAGAGGGCGACATCGTCCCTGCGGGCGGCAAGCGACAATACCGGGACGCCGTTGCTGGCCAGAATCACGCGGATTTGCAGGACATCCGGTGGAACGATTCCATCCAGAACCTTCATCATCACCGACAGCGCCTGCGGCGTGTAGTAGTATCGGCCGTTTTGCGCCATCACCCGAAGCTCATCCCCGTCATGGCGGATGACAATATCGCTGAACCCGGACTCCTCCAACCCTCTGGCGATCCGCTCATCAAGCGGGTTGAGACGCAATCCGGGCTTTTCCCTGTACGGCGCGTCGTAGAGCGGGATCATCGGTACGCCCAGATCAAACGCAACCGAGAGGTTTAAGCCGATCTGCTCTCCGCGTTGCCAGCTCAGAACGGTATGGAGCCACTTCCAGGGGCGCCAGCGGATGCCGACGTTGATTTTCGATTTCACAGGTCCGGCAAAAAGACCCGCACTGACGGATGGGTCATTGGTCTGTTCGTGGTAGCGGATCGGGTTATACTCCGCCATCAGCATGATCTCTTCGGTGAGCGCCATCTGGACGCCGCCGAAGAACTGGCCGTCCCGGCGCCAGGAGTTGTTGTCGGTGAACATCTCGACGGTAAAGTCGTCTCCATTACCCGGCAACGGTTTCTTGCCAAAGCGACCGTTGCCGAACCCAATTGTGATATCAAATGGGTAGATCTGCTTGCTGGCAACCAGATATTGTGAGGAATAAAGCCTCGTCCCGTGCGGGTCCATGATCCCGACGGCCAGAGCCGGGGTCCACTTCCCCTCGGGCTGAAACTGGTATTTGAGATCGATCGCCTTATCCTTGTAATTCCCGTACCCGCTCCAGCCGGGGGTCGAGGAAATATCCACTCCGATCAGTTCCGTCACGCGACCGTCGATTTCCAGCCCCGCAAGCGGGCTGACGCCGAACTGGTAATAGCGGTAGGGATCAATCTGGCTGACGCCCACACGGTAGCGTCCTTCCCGGAGCACCCGCGCCGTCGGGATCTCCATCAGGCCCGTCCCGCCCCAGTTGGAGACGCCGTCAAACGGCTCATCGGCAGCTCCCGCTGTCCCGGCCATCGCCAATATCAACAGAAAAACAAGAAAAAAGGACGCTGTCCCTTTCAAAATGGCAATAACCTTTCGGTCCTCTCTATCTGGGCTGTATGCAAAGCTGAGCTGTACAAAGAGCTCGGCACAAATACCATTGACTATGCGGTTGATTCTAAATTACCTCCTGTTAATTGGGAAGAAAATAAAAGCCTTCCGGGCCGGGTGTAAAACTGAATTATGCAAGCGTCTCACTTTTACCCGACTCGCCCGCCCCTGTCAAGCTAAACAAACAGGTAGAGTAGCGAACTGACTCGGCGCGCGTTAGGATGGCTTATCTGTTCCTGCCCCTTTCGTCGGGCAGTGCCTAACTAGCAGTACCAAGGGGGAATAAGTTGCCTGTCCCCTTATACGACTCTGAATCGTGACCCCAATCTTCTGAAATTGTTCCCTGTTTTGGAATAAATTCAACA
>DYRD01000239.1 GCA_020718905.1 Syntrophus aciditrophicus
CTGGACGGGAGGATGTGATCGACGAAGCACCGTATATTCGGTGCTTTTTTTACTATTTCGAGTTAGCTTCTGGTTACAATAGAGGGAACTGCGTGCCGCCTGCTGATTGACAGAAAGTAACGAAAAACGTTACCATTTGTATAGAGGTGGTATAGTGGGATCGTTACGATCGCTCCAAAGACTTTTGGAAAGCCTGGCCGATTCAGAGCATAATCTCTTTAGTCTCAGTGATATGCGGCCTGTTTTCGAAGACCTTTCCCCTGAAGCCTTGAAAATGATGCTCACCCGCGCCGTGGCCGACGGATTGCTCGAAAGGGTTTGCAGGGGACTCTACCTGTACCCCATGGCACCATTGCCGAGGGGCATGCTCTTATACTACGCCGCCGCAAAATTGCGGGCGTACACGTTCAACTACATCAGCCTGGAATCGGCCTTGAGCGATATGGGCGTTATCTCGCAAATTCCAATAAATTGGCTAACTCTTATGACCGGGGGGCGGTCGGCTCTGATCTCATGCGGAAAATGGGGTACCATCGAGTTCATTCACACCGCAAGAAAGGCGGAAGACCTTGCTTCCCTCGTGGCCTGGGACCCTCAATGCAGGTTATGGCGGGCATCTCCGTCCCTTGCCCTTGAAGACCTGAAACGGTGCAGGCGTTCATTGGACCTTGTAGATTGGAGCGTAATGAATGAATTTGTTTGATTCCCTCGTGGAATCAGCCCTCTCCGCCAATAAGACCCTTGAAGCCCTTCGTCCGGTAGTGGAAAAGGAAATCCTCCACCATGACATACTGCGGGAAATGTCTGACGCGGGTTTTTTGACGACTCTCACCTTCATCGGGGGAACCTGCCTTCGTTCCTGCTATGGCTCTTCCCGCTTGAGCGAAGATCTTGACTTTACGGGCGGGGCAGGATTCAAACGGAACGATCTTGCCGACCTGAGCGGTATTCTCGAAACGGGTTTGTTTTCCAAGTACGGTCTTTCGGTAAAGGTTTCCGAACCGGTCCGTGAAACGGGAAATGTGGATACCTGGAAAATACGGGTAGTTACGCGGCCCGAGCGTCCTCATTTGCCAGCCCAACGCATACATATCGATATTTGCGCCGTATCGAGTTTTGACCGGCGTCCCGCCGTGCTGATAAACCATTATCGCATAAATTCGGGAACCTCCGGATTGATCCTCTACGCCGAAAGCCTCCAGGAAATTTTTGCCGATAAAATGCTCGCCCTGGCTTTAAGACCCAATCGCGTAAAAAACAGGGACCTTTGGGATATCTTGTGGCTGCATTCCCAAGGGATAGTCCTTGATCGTACCTTGATCGCGCGGAAACTGGATGAGAGAAACGTGTCTTACGAAGATTTTCTCATACAGTTACATGATCGGATAACTGGACTTGACACCGGTTTCTCGGATTATTCATTCGAGATGAGCCGCTTCTTGCCTCGATCGGAAATTTTTACGGCACTTGAGCATCCCCTCTATTGGGAATCATTGCTTACGGTCTTACGCTTGCATGAAAGCACAACTTCGGTTTTTCTGGCAGACCGGACCTCAGTTTATGAATAATCCTTCCATGTCCAGCGTTCAAATCGTTTTAAGCCGGGGCTCAGGACAACCCGCATCCGCTCGCTCCGCTCCGCCGGTTCATGGACCCGCGACGACTTGATAGACTTGTTCAATACAATGATCCCCGAGTTCAACCACACGGAGACCGGCACGTTTTTGGATGGCAGGATGTAGAAATGGAATGCACACTCGAGCATGAAGAAATATAATGAGTAAAACCCGGTTAGAGATTATTCGATTAGTTCAAATCGGTGAGGTAAGAATATCCGATCATGGATATGATGAGCT
>DYRD01000026.1 GCA_020718905.1 Syntrophus aciditrophicus
GATATGCTCGAGGGCGTTCTGCAAGGCCAGACAATTGATCACCGTAGCAAGCATGCCCGTATAGTCGGCGGCTGACCGTTCCATCCCCCGCTTAGCCGCTTCGGCGCCACGCCAGATGTTGCCGCCGCCGACAACTATTCCCAGCTGCACGCCGAGTACCGTAACTTCTTTGATTTCCTGGGCAATTATATTGACCGTATCGAAGTCGATCCCGAACGACCGCTCCCCTTCGAGGGCTTCCCCGCTGAGCTTCAGCAGCACCCTTTGATAGCGAGCCTTGCCCATCAGGATTTTATCTCTTCCCCTAACTGGAATCTGGCAAAACGCCTGACGATTATATTTTCGCCTGTTTTGGCGATCATTTCATTGACCAGCGTTTCGACGGTGATATCGGTGTTTTTGATAAATTTCTGTTGAAGAAGGCATACCTCTTCATAGTACTTTTTCAGCTTTCCGTCGATGATCTTGTCCCAGATCTTTTCCGGTTTCTTCTCGATCACCAGGTGGCTTTTGTAAATTTCCTTTTCCCGTTCCAGTGCTTCCGGTGGAATTTCTTCCGGCCGCACATAGGTGGGATTGGAGGCGGCGACATGCATGGCCAGGTCTTTGGCCAGTACCTGGAATGCCTCGGTTTTGGCGACAAAATCGGTTTCACAGTTTAGCTCGACCAGGACGCCGATCTTTCCACCCATGTGGATATAAAAGGCGATGGTCCCATCTTTCGCGGCTTTAGACGATCGCTTTGTCGCAGCGGACATCCCTTTTTTCCTCAAATAATCGACGGCTTTCTCAAAATCGCCGTTTGATTCCGCCAGCGCCTGCTTGCAATCCATCATCCCGGCATTGGTTTTAATCCTGAGTTTTTTGACCATATCAACGGTTATATTCAAAGTCTTACCTCCTCGTTATGTTGCAACTTATCTGTTACGAGCGCTCTTTATGCGTTGCCTTGTGCAAGAGCGTCCAAATTATTTTTTGTTTCAATGCTCTCCGGGACATCGCTTTCTTCCTGGGCCAGGATCGCTACTTCCCGAGGGATGTCGTCCTTGTCGCTTTCGGCCTGGATTCGCTCTTCAAACCTCTTTTTGCCCTCGAGGACGGCGTCGGCGATCTTGGAGGAAAAGAGCTTGATGGCCCGAATGGCGTCATCGTTCCCGGGAATGATGTAATCGACATCATCGGGGTTGCAATTGGTATCGACCATGGCCACAATAGGAATCCCCAGCTTTCTTGCTTCCTGGACCGTGATGATTTCCCGCTTGGGATCTACAATGAACAACCCCCCCGGCCTGCCCTTCATTTTGCGAATACCACCGAGGATCTTGTCCATTTTGACTTTCTCCTTCTGCATGGAAACGATCTCTTTCTTCGGAAAGGCGCGGATCGAGTCATCTTCGATCATTTTATCGAGGGTGTTGAGTCGGTCGATACTCTTCTTGATCGTAGTGAAATTTGTCAGCATCCCCCCCAGCCAGCGCTGATTGACATAGGGCATTTCGCACCTTGTCGACTCTTCCCGTATTGATTCCTGGGATTGTTTCTTTGTTCCCACGAACAGCAGCTCGCCGCCGTTCGCCACCATGTCCACGACAAATTCGTAGGCCTTATGAAAGAGAACCACGGTTTGCTGAAGATCGATGATATAGATCCCGTTCCTGGCCCCGAAAATGTAGGGCTTCATTTTAGGGTTCCATTTATTGGTCTGGTGACCGAAATGGACACCCGCCTCAAGCAGTAACTTCATGGAAATGTGTGCCATACTCAAAACTCCTTCTTCTGTGTTTTTTCCGCCACTTCCATCCATCAGGCATCGAACATCTCACCAGGGAGATGCAACACGGGCCCGTCCGGTAGTGTGTGAAATTCGAAAAGACTTAGCATAATAGCGAAGTACACGCAAGGCTAAATATGTTGGATATCAGGTGTGATAGCGGGCGTTGATCTTGACGTACTCAAACCACAGATCGGAGGTGAAGATTCGCCAGTCTTTCGTCCCCATTCCCGCTCGGAGGACAATCCTTATCTCTTCCCGGTCCATAATCGTCTTCAGCGACGGCAGCTTACCCTCTATACCCCGGCCATGCTGAAAAACGGTAACATTCCCGAAAGCGAGCCGAACTTCATCAACGGGCAGGGGAATGCCGACGGCGCCGGCAGCGGCGATGATCCTTCCCCAGTTTGGATCACCGCCAAAAAAAGCGGTTTTGACAAGATTGGAATTGGCAATGGCGTAGGCAATCTTTTTTGCCTCCCCCTGTCTTCCGGCCTCGGTCACCACTATTTCGATGGCTTTCGTCGCCCCTTCGCCGTCCCTGACCATATCCTTGGCCAGTTTCATGAGTATTTCGCAGAGCATTTCCCGGAAAAGGTAAAACGATCGTCCTCCGCCCCGAATCATCCGATTTCCGGCGCACCCGTTGGCAAGGATGAGGGCCGTATCGTTGGTGCTCATGCATCCGTCAACGGTTGCGGCGTTGAATGACCTCTTCACGGCAAAACGAAAGGCCTTTTCCAGGGCAACCTTGTCGATATCGGCGTCCGTCATGGCATAGGCCAACATCGTGGCCATGTGCGGCTGAATCATTCCCGCCCCTTTGGCAATGCCGCAGACCGTGATTTCCCGGTCGGTGATGAACCGCTACCACCGCCGGGATACTGCGATTGATCTTTTCCAGGGGCAATCTATGTCCGATGACCCCCGTAGAGGCGACGAGGACAAGGTCGTCCTTGATCCTCAGGTGCGCAGCAAGGAACCTGAACATAGCGAGGGCGTCCTCGTATCCCGCCGTCCCCGTTGCGGCGTTGGCGTTGCCGCTGTTGGTCAGGATCGCCTGGGCCAGACCGGTCTTGATTCGTTCCCTGGAAACGAGGACGGGGGCCGCCTTGAAGGCGTTGGTGGTAAAGACCCCGGCGGCCCGGGCGGGAACCGCGGAGTAGATGAGAGACAGATCACGGGCTCCCGTCTCCTTGATCCCGGCGCTGACGCCGCTTGCCAAAAAACCGGGGACACTAATTTTCTCTTTTTCCATAGCATCAACCTGTTGCCTACTTCGCGCAGCACTTCTTGTATTTCTTGCCGCTTCCGCAGGGGCAGGGATCGTTGCGTCCCACCTTTTCCTTGTCCCGCTTTATCGGGGTGACACCGACATCTTCGCCTCTGCTGAGGATATAATCGTCTTCGGCCTGGCGCTGCATTTCCTCGATGTCCTCTTCTCTCCGCACCTGGACCATGCAGAGCTTTTCAAGGGTATCCTCCTTGATCCGTTCGATCATAGCCATGAGCATGTCGTACCCTTCCTTCTGATATTCCCGGACGGGGTCCTTTTGTCCATAACCTCTGAGACCGATGCCCTCCTTGAGATGGTCCATGCCGAGGAGGTGATCCTTCCATTGGGTATCGATGCTCTGCAACATAATCATGGTCATGACGTAGGTCATGAGGGGCGCTCCGAAATCCTCTTCCTTCCGGCGCAGGTGAGCGTTCACGGCGGCGGCAATCGTCGCTTCGATGTCCGGGGCATTCAAATCCCGCCCTTTTTCGTTGAGATTCAGCTTCAGGAAGAACTGCTGAAAGACCCGGTCGTCAAGGGCCTTGAGATCCCAGTCCTCGGGATGGCCTTTATCATCGACATAGGTGGCGACAATATCGCGAACGATCTCTTCGATCATACCTTCGATATCCGCCCAGAGATCCTGACCTTTTAAGACCTTCCTTCGCTGCTCATAGATGAGCTGACGCTGCTTGTTCATGACATCGTCAAAATCGAGGAGGTGCTTCCGGATGTCGAAATTCTGCCCTTCCACGCGCTTCTGGGCATTTTCAATGGCCTTGGAGACCAGTCTGTTTTCTATGGGCTGGTTTTCTTCAATCCCGATCCGATCCATGATGGCTGAAATCTTTTCGGCCCCGAAGATCCTCAGCAGGTCGTCTTCGAGGGACAGATAAAAGCGCGACGATCCCATGTCTCCCTGGCGCCCCGAACGGCCTCGCAACTGATTGTCGATGCGGCGGCTTTCATGGCGCTCCGTTCCGAGGATGTGAAGTCCTCCGAGGTCGGCAACCCCTTCCCCGAGTTTGATGTCCGTACCGCGCCCGGCCATATTCGTGGAAATAGTCACCATTCCCCGCTTGCCTGCCTGGGCGACGATCTCTGCCTCCCGGTCATGGTGCTTGGCATTTAGGACGTGGTGCTTGATCCCCGTTCTGCTCAGCATCGTGCTGAGCAGTTCCGACTTTACAATGGAGATCGTCCCTACGAGGACCGGCTTTCCCAGGGCGTGCATTTCTTTGATTTCTTCAATGGCGGCATTGAATTTTTCCTTTTCCGTTTTGTAGATCACATCGTTGTGATCGGTTCGGATCATGGGCATGTTCGTGGGAATGACAACGACTTCGAGCTTGTAGATCTTCTTGAACTCCTCCGCTTCCGTGTCCGCCGTCCCCGTCATCCCCGCCAGCTTTTCGTACATGCGAAAGTAATTCTGGAAGGTAACCGAGGCGAGGGTCTGGTTCTCCCGCTCGATCTCGACCTTTTCCTTGGCCTCGAGGGCCTGATGGAGACCATCGCTATATCGTCGGCCCGGCATGATGCGGCCGGTAAACTCATCAACAATGATCACCTGGCCATCCTTGACGACATAATCCACATCTCTCTTGAAGAGGGTATGGGCCTTCAGGGCCTGGTTCACGTGGTGCAGGATTTCGATATTGCGCGGTTCATAAAGATTCTGGACCTTGAGATATTTCTCTGTCCGGGCGATTCCCTCTTCCGTCAGCACCACGGTCCGGGTTTTTTCTTCGATCGTATAATCCTCGTCTTTACGAAGGCGGGGAATGACCTGATTGATCCGGTAATACTTTTCCGTCGATTCCTCGGAAGGTCCGGAGATGATCAGCGGGGTCCGCGCCTCATCGATGAGAATGCTGTCCACCTCATCCACGATGGCGTAATGGAAGTCCCTCTGGACATATTCCTCCAGGGTGTACTTCATGTTGTCCCGCAGGTAATCGAATCCGAATTCGTTGTTTGTCCCGTAGGCGATATCGGCATTATACGCCTGCCGCCGTTCATCGTCATCCATGCCGTGGACGATCACCCCGACGGTAAGACCGAGAAAATTATAGATCGGACCCATCCATCCCGCATCCCGGCGGGCCAGATAATCATTGACCGTGACCAGGTGACAACCCTTTCCCGTCAAGGCATTGAGATACAAAGGGAGGGTTGCCGCCAGGGTCTTCCCCTCTCCCGTCTTCATCTCGGCGATTTTACCCTGATGGAGGACAAGACCCCCGATGATCTGGGCATCAAAAGGCCGCATCTGCACCGTCCGGCGGGCGGCCTCTCTCGCCACGGCGAAGGCCTCCGGCAGGATGTCGTCCAGAGTGGCGCCGTTTTGAAGCCTTTCCTTGAACCAGGGCGTTTTGGCCTTCAGTTCTTCATCGGTCAAGGCCGTCAAGGCCGGTTCGAGACGGTTAATTTCGTCAATAATGACGGATAGTTCCTTAATAATACGGTCATTCTTCGTTCCGAAAACCTTTTTCAGTACTGAAACAAACATGATTTTTACCTTCAAAAGAAAAAATTCCGGCAGGATATTACCGGAATTTTATAAAGAAAACAATTTTTATGTCCCTGCTATTCCTTGGCTATGAACATCAGCTGATCGCCCAGGGCCACCTTGTCTCCCGGGGAGACGTGGATTTCGGTCACTTTGCCGCCAATCTCCGCGGTGATGTTGTTGAGCATTTTCATGGCCTCAAGAACGATGAGCACCTGACCGACGGAAACCTCCTCGCCGGGCTCCACGGAGACGTCATTGACGGTGCCCGTCAGATGGGAACGGATGTCCCCAGTCTTCCAGGCGGCGTCGATCTCCTTGGGAGACATGGAGGTCTTCTTTTTCTTCTTCTTATCCCCTTCTTCCTCATCCTGTTCGGTAATGATCGGTTCGGTATGATGGTCAATGATCACATAAGTGACCGTATCGCCGGACTCCGTCTTGCGCTGGGGACCTATCTCGACGCTGTGGAGCTTGCCTTCGGCGTCGGGTATTCCAAATTTCTCCCCTAGGTTGAACCCGCCCTTACGGAACCAGATCCGCGGCGACAATACCCAAGTCTTGCCGTATTTGGCCTCAAACTTGAAAAAATCTACGGCGTCGTTGGGATGCTGGAGATAAAGAGCAAGTTCGTCATCCGTCGCCTCCCTCCCGAGGCGATGCTCCAGAACCTTTTTTTCAACTTCCAGATCGATGTCCTCGATTTTCTGGTAGCAGGTGTCGCATTCCACGATCTTCTTCCAATCCGCCCCGAAGACGGCTTGATAGACTTCATCCGCAGGCTGATAGAACGGAAGGTCACCGTAACGACCGAGCATCAGGTTCTTCAAATCATCATTGGCGTCCTTGTAACGTTCCCCCTTCAGAACATTGTTGACCGCCGTCGTCCAGAGTATTTGGGAGCCCGGCGTCACACTCCACCAGTTTCCCAGGTCAACCTGGACCCGGGGCAGTTCTTTCTGGAGAATCTCGGGCATCTGCTGTAAAAACCCCCGTTTGACGGCCTGTTCGAAACTGGAACCCGTAGCGCCGCCGGGAAGTTTGTGAATCTGCACCGTCGGATCGAAGCCGAGAAACTGGGATTCGAAATCCCGGTAATATTCCCGCTCCGGCCGCAGTTTGTTGGACGTATCGATAACGGCCTGTCGGTCCAGCCCGACGGCATGGTACCCGTATTCGTCCAGAATATCCACCATCGACAGCAAGGGCGGGGGGCCGTAGAATCCCGTAAAGGCGTGATCGCTGGCGTCAACGATTTTGACGCCATTTCTTACGGCCGCCACGATCCTCCCGATATCATCCCCATCGGTATTGTGGCCGTGATAATGGATGATAAGATCGGGATATTTGGCATGGATGGCCCGCACCAGTTCGCCGATGCGCTTGGATGTTCCGAGGCCGCCGTGATTCTTGATGCAAAGGAGGATGTCTGCACCGGTGACCGTCAATATCTCCCCGACTTTCTTGACATAGTAATCATCCGTATGCTCGGGGCCGGTGGAAAAACAGATCGACGGTTCGAGGATACACCCCGCCGCCTTCACTTCTTCAAAAACGGGGACCATATTGGGAATGTGGTTCAGGAAGTCGAAGACCCGCCAGACATGGACGTACGGGGTAAAACCACGCACCGTCATCCGGATCACGTTATCCGGGTAGGGGCGATAGCCGAAGAGATTGATCCCCCGGCAGAGGGTCTGAAACATGGTATCGGGCATTTTCTCGCTCAAGACCTGGAGTTTTTCCAGGGGATTGATCTGCTTGCGGAGCATATCAACATGGACGGAGGCGCCCCCGGTAATTTCGAGGGAAAAGTACCCCGACCGGTTCCGCTCCTCGGCGACGAGCAACTGGGTATGAGGCATGATCCGATTTTTGAAGTCCGACTGGGAGAGGTCCCGCTCCGTATTGGTTACGTAGTAACCCTCTTGTCGCTTTATTTTATCAAGGACGTAGGGAACGCCCTTTTCTCTCAATTCTTGGGGGGCAATACGCAAGTCACTGTTTCGATAACTTTCGTTTTTCATAGTCTGTCACTGATCATGTCTCCTGTATTAATAGGCATGTTTGTTGACTTTTCTCGCGTGTATTTCTGCGATCAGCTTGCCAAGCTTGGCGATCTCCCGTTCCGCTTCGGGGTAGCTGAAGATCTCCGGATGGGTATCTATGTAACCCGTATCAAATATGCCGGCCTGAAAATCCTTTTCGTCGCAGACGGCAAGATAAAAGGGTATCGTCGTCTTGGGGCCGACGATGACAAAACCGCGCAACGAGCGCTTCAACCTCTGGAGCGTCTGCTCCCAGTTGTACCCCCTTACGGTCATCTTTACCAGGAGGGAATCGTATTCCGTGGGTATCCTGAAACCCTGGTAGATGGCGCCGTCCAGACGGACCCCCGGCCCTCCCGGCGACTGGTAGACCTCGACCCGCTTTCCTCCTTCGGGCATAAAGTTGTTCTTTGGATCTTCGGCGTTGATTCGTACCTGCACCGCCTTTCCGTAAAGACGGACCCGTTCCTTCGGAATGTTGAGCACGCCCCCCTCGGCAATGCGGACCTGCTCCCTGACAATGTCGATTCCCGTCAATTCCTCCGTCACCGTGTGTTCTACCTGAAGGCGGGTGTTCATTTCCATGAACCAGAATTCATTTGTCCGGGCATCGACGAGAAATTCCACCGTTCCCGCATTGACATATCCCGACTCTTTTGCCGCCCGAATGGCGCATTCGTACATGGCCTCGAGGACGTCTTCGGGAAGGTCCGCCGGGGCAATTTCGAGCAGTTTCTGATGGCGCCGCTGAATGGAACAATCCCGGGAACCAAGGTGCATGATGTTACCATGTTTATCCGCCAATATCTGAATTTCCACATGACGGGGACATTCGATGCATTTTTCCATGTAGATGCTGTCATCTCTAAAAGCCGACATGGCCTCCGATCGGGCCAGAGGCAACTGAACCATCAGGTCCGACTCATCCTTGACCTTGCGGATTCCCCTTCCTCCGCCGCCGCAGGAGGCCTTCAGCATGACGGGATAACCGCAGGAACTGGCGAAGGAAAAGGCGTCATTAACGCCGCTGCCGCCCTTGGGGATATCCGCTGTTCCGGGTATGAAGGGAATTCCCGCCTTTTCCATGATGTTGCGGGCGACAACCTTATTGCCCAGATCACGAATAACCTGGGGGGGAGGACCGATAAAAATGATCCCCGCCTGTTCACAGGCGGCGGAGAAATCCGGATTTTCCGCCAGAAAACCATATCCGGGATGAATGGCATCGGCCCCCGTTTTTTTGGCCGCCCAGATGATCTTGTCGATGTCGAGATAATCCTTGCGGGGTCCGTCACCGATCATAATAGCGTCATCGGCAAGGCGGACATAGTAGGCGTCGGAATCGGGCTTTTCACAGATAACGACCGCATCAAGAGATAGTTCCTTGACCGTTCGCATGATCCTCAGGGCAATCTCGCCACGATTGGCAATAAGGACCTTCTTGATTTTTCCGTTGGTCTTCATCATGGATTACCTTCCCAGTTATATACTTCTATCAATTTAAGTCGTGCCTTATATCGTGCCTTATACTGATTACAGAACTTTCTGTCAACATCATTGTTTACACCGTCAAATTTGTCTTGACTTAGGATGATTTGTCAGGATAAACAGCTCCCTCACAGCTTTAAATCCAACCATCGCGTCATAAGAAAGGGAATCTCATGGCCAAATGTGACTCTAAATCTCTCCGGAATGTCGTTGTCGTCGGACATGGTTCGACGGGAAAAACCTCCCTTTGTGAATCCTTCCTCTTTGTCTCGGGCAAAACGGACCGCCTCGGAAGAGTGGATGAGGGAACCTCCACCCTCGATCATGAGCCGGAAGAGCAAAAAAAGAGGATTTCGATCAGCTCGGCAACCACTTTTGTCGATTGGCAGAAATTCAAGATCAATCTCGTCGATACCCCCGGGGATTCGAATTTTTCCTTTGACACCCAGAGCTGCCTCCGTATCGCCGATGCTGCCCTCATCGTCCTGGACGCCGTCAGCGGCGTCGAGTTCCAAACCCAAAAAGTATGGGAATTAGCTGATGATTTCAAATTACCGAGGATGGTCTTTATCAACCACATGGATCGTGAGCGGGCGAACTTCCAGAACGCCGTGGCCAGTATCAAGGAAAAGATGAACGTCAAAGTGACCCCCATCTGCCTGCCCATCGGCAGCCATGAATCCTTCCGGGGAGTGATCGATCTCCTTTCCATGCAGGCCATTATCTATGACGATTTGAAAGGAACCTTCAAGTCCGGTGACATCCCCGCCGACTTGCGCGCCGAGGCGCAAACGTACCGGGAGACGATGGTCGAAGATATCGCCGAGTCGGATGAAGCCATGATGGATAAGTACCTAGAGGCCGGAGAGCTTACGGCGGATGAATTGAAAACCGGCCTGAAGGCGGGAGTCAACTCCGGCGCCCTGGTTCCCGTGGCTTGCGGTTCGGCCCTTAAGAACATGGGCACGGCCCTCCTTATGGACATTGTCATTCAATATCTCCCCTCCCCGGTGGACAGAGGTCCCGTTAAAGGGATGAAGCCGAGCACCGATGAAGAGGAAATCAGGCTTCCCGAGGAATCGGCCCCCTTTTCCGCCCTGGTCTTCAAGACCATCGCCGACCCTTATGCAGGCCGCCTCACCCTCTTCAGGGTCTATTCGGGAATCCTGACCCCCGACATCGGCATGTATAACGCCTCCCACAAGATAACGGAGCGGTTCGGCAATATTTTCTTTCTCGACGGGAAGACGCAAAAACCGACGGATATGGTCATTCCCGGCGATATCGCCGCTTTTGCCAAACTGAAGGAAACGGGCACCGGCGATACTATCTGCAATGAAAAAAGCCCCATTATCTATGACAAGGTTGTCCCGCCCCCGACCATCATGTCCTTCGCCATCGAGCCGAAGAGCCGGGGCGATGAAGACAAGATCGGTTCCTCCATCAACCGCCTCATCGAGGAGGACCCGACCATGCGTTTTCACCGGGACGAACAGACCAAGGAAATGATTATCTCCGGCATGGGCCAGATCCATATTGAGGTCGCAGTGGAAAAGATGCGCCGCAAGTTCGGAGTGGAGGTTAATCTGAAAACACCGCGGGTCCCCTACAAAGAGACCATTAAAACGAAGACCAATGTCCAGGGAAAATACAAGAAGCAGTCCGGCGGTCGGGGTCAGTACGGTGATTGCTGGCTCGACATCGAACCCCTGCCCCGGGGCGCGGGCTTTCAATTTGAGGACAAGATCGTCGGTGGCGTCATTCCCAATCAGTACCGCCCGGCCGTGGAAAAAGGCATCGTCGAAGCGATGGAGGAAGGGGTCGTCGCCGGCTATCCTGTCGTGGACTTCAAGGTTGCTCTGGTTGACGGCACCTACCATACGGTGGACTCCTCGGAAATGGCCTTCAAGATCGCCGGTTCCATGGGCTTCAAGAAAGGCATTCTCCTCTGTCAGCCTGTCCTGCTCGAACCGATTGTGTTTATCTATATCGAAATACCCGATGAATACATGGGCGACGTGATCGGCGATCTCAACGCCCGCCGGGGCCGAGTCCAGGGCATGGACACGAAGGGATCCCACCAGATCATCAAAGGACAGGTCCCCCTGGCCGAGATTCTCAAATACGCGCCGGATCTCCGTTCCATGACAAGCGGCCGGGGAACATTTACTTACGAACATTCCCATTACGAAGAGGTTCCGCCCCACATCGTCGACAAGATTGTCGCGGAGGCCAAGAAGAAGGAAGAAGCGGAAAAATAATGATCCGGGCGGCGGTCATCACCGTAAGCGATAAAGGGTCCCGGGGGGAACGGGAAGACCTGAGCGGTCCGGAGGCGGCCCGCCTGCTCACGGACCAGGGAATCGAGGTTGGCTGCACGCTCATCGTTCCCGATGAACCGGACCGGATCAAGGGCGCCCTTATTGACTGCGCCGACCGGCTCGGGCTGGATCTGATCATCACCACCGGCGGCACCGGCGTTACCCTCCGGGATGTAACCCCCGATGCTACCCGTGAGGTTCTTGAAAAAGAGATCCCCGGCATGGCCGAGGCCATGCGCCGGGCCAGCATGGCCAAGACGCCCCACGCCATGATCTCCCGGGCCGTGGCTGGCCTCCGCGGTAAAACCCTGATCATCAATCTGCCCGGAAGTCCGCAAGGGGTCCGGGAAAATCTCGCCGTTGTCCTGCCTGCCATCCCCCACGCCGTCGAGAAGATCCAGGGCAGCGATAGGGATTGCGCCGCATAAAAAGATCCTAAAACTTCAAATTTTATTTATAAACACATCCAAAGCATATTGAGCGTAATGCCGTAAATCAAGGTAATCCTTTCCAGCGGCTACCGCTTGACCGGCATGGTCAAGGACATCATGGCCCGGGGCGTCAAGGCTTTTATTCAGAAACCTTTTCGAATGGAGGATCTACCCCAGAAAATTCGGGAGGTAGTTGGTTCAGGTTGGCTTATCGACGGGCTTCTTTATCCGGGGCCGGCACTTTCTTTATCATCGATAATCGGCGGCGGCTCGTTGGCCCGGATTTCCCGTCTCAGTTCCCGAATGGTCTTGTTCAGGTGGGCAATGGTCCTATTCAGACGAAAGCGCTCCACGATACCCATGAACCCCGTAAAGACAACCCCGATGAGAAAGCTGATAAATATCAGCATATAGGCCGGCAGGACGACATTGAAGATGTCCAGATAACGCAATTGGACGGGAAAGGTGTTGGCAAGGGAAAACGTGATTATAAACAGGATAAGAATTACTACAATCACGGTATAGACAACTTTCATATCATGCCTCCTGGCGGTATTTCTGAAAATAGGGAAGCAACTGCTCCCACGTCTTGACAACATCCTCGGGGATTACCCGGACATCACCCACAACACTGACAAAATTTGTGTCTCCGTTCCAGCGGGGGACCACGTGGACGTGCAGATGATCCTCAATGCCGGCCCCCGCCGCCTTGCCCAGATTAATGCCGATGTTGAAGCCGTCGGGATGGATGCTCTCTTTGAGGAGTTTGACCGACAGGGTAACAAAATCAAATATTTCGACTTTTTCGTCCGGCCCCAGCTCCTCTATCCGGCTGCAATGGCGGTGGGGAATAATCATGAGATGCCCCGTCGTATAAGGATAGCGGTTCATCATGATATAGGACCGTTCGCCTTCCAGAAGCCTCAGATCACTACAGGTGCAGTTTTTCGAGACCGAACATAAAACGCATTTGCCCACTTTTTCTCCACGAATATAGGTCATTCTCCAAGGGGCGCCGATGGCTTTCATGACGAAGGAAATATCATGATCGCCGCTAAAAAGACAAGTGTTATTTGGATATGGATATTGACATTATCGCCTTGGATCGGTAGGATGGGCGTCAATTTATCATCTATTGTGAGGTTTCTATGCTCGATCAAGCCCTTGAGAAGATGGCGGGAAAGATTCTCGGTTTCGATGAGGCGTCCCTGACGTCCCTCTGGGAAAAATACAAACGCAAAATGGAGCATTTCGAGGTTTCCCGGGAATGGGAGAAGGCGGTCATAGTGTTTTTCATCATCAATGCCGTCCGGGCGAAGAATCATATCTTCAATGAGCAAATCCAGCAAATGAACGCTTCACCACCGCCACCGGAAGCAAAGCCGCCCCAAAAGGGCAAGCCGAACCTGAAACTCGTTAAGCCGGCCGGCGAAAAAGACGGAGAATGACCTTGACCGGAGAAAAGACGGGATATGACGCTGCCGCCCAGCGCAGTGAAGAACTGAGAAGCCTCCTCGCCTATCATAATCGGCGCTACTACCAGTCGGACGACCCCAAGATTTCCGACGCCGCTTACGATCGCCTCTTCGCAGAACTGAAGCAACTGGAGGAACGCTATCCTGAGCTTTTAACTCCCGAGTCTCCCACCCAGCGCGTCGGGGCGAAGCCCCTTGACAAATTTCAGCCCTTCCTCCATCCGAGCCCCATGTTGAGCCTGGCCAACGCCTTTACGGAAGATGAGATACGTGACTTCGACGCCCGCATAAAACGTCTTCTCCGCAGATCCGAGCACATGGCCTATGTCATCGAGCCCAAGCTGGACGGCGTGGCCGTCAACCTCCTGTACGAGGACGGCACGCTCGTCACGGGGGCGACGAGAGGCGACGGGGCGACCGGAGAAGACGTCACCCTCAATATCCGGACCGTAGCCGCCATCCCCCTGTCCCTGGACGGAAACGGCGGCATGAAGATTCCCCGACAACTGGAGATAAGGGGGGAAATCGTCATCGCCACGGCGGCCTTCCGTATTCTCAACGAACGCCGCCTCGTAGGGGGGGAGCAGGTCTTCGCCAATCCCCGCAACGCCGCCGCCGGTTCGCTGCGCCAGCTTGATTCCCGCGTTACCGCCAAAAGGACCCTCGACTTTTTCGCCTATGCCGTCGGCATGGCGACGGAAACACATATGAAAACACACTGGGATGTCCTCACCGCACTGCAATCATGGGGTTTCAAGGTCCATCCTTTTGCCCGGCAGGTTGAAGGCATTGAGGAATGCCTCGCAGGTTACCAAAACCTTTACGCCGAGCGGGAAGGATTATCATATGAAATCGACGGGATGGTGATCAAGGTCAACGACCTTGCCCTCCAGGATGAACTCGGCGCCGTTTCCCGCAGCCCCCGTTGGGCCCTTGCCTGCAAGTTCCCCGCTTATCAGGAAACAACCGTCATCGAGGGCATCGATGCCCAGGTAGGCCGGACCGGGGCGTTGACCCCCGTGGCGATCATGAGGCCGGTCCAGATCGGCGGCGTCACCGTCAGCCGCGCGAGCCTCCACAACCAGGATGAGATTGACAGGAAGGATATCCGTATCGGCGATACCGTCGTCGTACAACGCGCCGGAGACGTCATCCCGGAGGTCGTCATGGTCGTCGCCTCGCTGCGCAAAGGCACGGAGCTGCCTTTTGCCATTCCGACGACCTGCCCTGTCTGCGGCTCCGCAGTCGTACGCCTTGAGGGGGAAGCGGCTCATCGCTGCATCGGCATCGCCTGCCCCGCCCAGATCAAGGAACACATTGTCCATTTCGCCTCCCGGGGGGGAATGGATATCGAGGGCCTCGGGGAAAAGATGGTTTATCAGCTCGTTGACGCCGGTCTGATTAAAGATCCTGCCGATCTCTACGCTCTTGAGGCCGAAGCCTTGCTGATGCTGGAAAGGACGGGAGAGAAATCTTCGGGAAACCTGTTGCGGGCCATCGCCGCGGCAAAGACGCCTCCCCTCGAAAAATTCATCTTCGCCCTCGGGATCCGTCATGTCGGAGAAAGCATGGCCAAGCTCCTCGCCCGCAGATATGCCGCCCTGGAAGACGTCATGGCGGCTACGATCGATGAACTTACGGCGATTCGCGATATCGGTCCGGAGGCGGCAAAAAGCATTAGCCGATTCTTCCGGGAACCGTCGAACCTGAAGGTCCTGGAGAAGCTGAAAACAAGCGGCGTCGCGCCGATAAACAACCTATTTTCAGCGGTTATGGAATCGACGGGGGCATTCTCCGGAAAAACCTTTGTCCTCACGGGCACCCTGGAACGCATGACCAGGCAGGAAGGGAAGGAGCTTATCGAATCCCGGGGCGGAAAAACAACGGACTCGGTAACAAAAAGGACCGATTATGTCGTCGCCGGGACGTCGCCGGGCGCCAAGCTGGCTAAGGCAAATGCCCTTGGCATTTCAGTACTTGACGAAGGGGCCTTTTTTAAGTTAATGGAGACGCCGTGAAACCATTCATCGATCTGAACTGCGACATGGGAGAATCCTACGGCGCCTATACCATCGGCGGCGATACCCGGGTCATTCCCCACCTCACCTCCGCCAATATCGCCTGCGGCTTCCACGCCGCGGACCCCTCCGTAATGGACCGGACCGTGCGCCTCTGCAAAGAACACGGGGTCCGGATCGGCGCCCATCCGGGCTTCCCGGACCGGGTCGGCTTCGGGAGACGCTTCATGGATATCGCCCCGGAAGATCTTGTCAACGATGTGATTTACCAGGTAGGGGCCCTGAAAGGATTTCTCGATCGTTACGCCTTGCCCTTACAGCATGTCAAACTTCACGGCGCCCTCTATAACTATCTCGTGACCGAGGAAGAACTCCTCATGAAGATTGCCCGCGTCCTGCGGGATAGCTTCGGCAACCCCATATTTCTCACCCTGGCCACGGGTAAAACGGACAAACTCCGGGAACGATGCGCTCAAGAGGGCATCCGGCTGGCCCTGGAGGCCTTTCCGGACCGCAGCTATACCGACGACGGCGAGTTGCTTTCCCGGAAACTTCCCGGTGCCGTCCTCAAGGACCACGAAGAAATCGCCCGGAGGGCAGTGGAAATGGTCGAAAAAAAAGGCCTCCCAAGCATCAGCGGCCGCTGGCTCGGCATGGAGATCCATACCTTGTGCCTCCACGGTGATAATCGGGAGAGCATCGAGGCGGCGGCAAATATTAACCGCCTTTTACGGGAAAGACAAATCGATCTGGCCCCCTTGGCGAGTTCCTGCCATGATTATCCAGCGCTAAGCCGAAAACGCCCTCAGGATCGTCTTTGGCAGCCAGATAACCATGGAAGTCCACGAACAGGTCCGGCGGGCCTTCTACCTCCTCCGATCCCTCCATCGCATCGGCATTATGGAAGTAATTCCTTCCTTCTGTGCCTGTCTGGTGATTTATAAAGAAGAGCTGACGTCTTACGACACCCTGGCGGATATTTTGCGAGAGCGCCTTGCCGATTTATCCAGTGTTGCGATGCCCCCGCCGCAGGTCCATGAAATTCCCGTCCATTACGGCGGCGACTACGGTCCCGACCTCTCCTTTGTGGCTAAACACTGCGGGCTGACTGAAACGGAGGTCATGGCCAGACACTGCGCCGAGCTTTACACCGTCTTTACCGTTGGCTTCATCCCCGGCTTCCCCTATTTGGGAACCCTCGACGAAAGCATTGCCGTCCCCCGCCTGGAAACGCCCCGGACCAGAATCCCGGCGGGATCGGTGGGTATCGCCCAATTGCAGACGGGGATCCACCCCTTTGAATCGCCCGCGGGCTGGCGGATTATCGGCCGTACGGATGTCCGCCTTTTCAACCCGGCCCATCCTCCCTACAGCATGATGCAGATCGGCGATAAGGTCCGCTTTAAGGAAGAGGGCTAAACAAATGACACCTGTCATTACCGTCCGCAATCCCGGCCTCCTCTCCCTGATCGTCGATCTGGGGCGCAACGGTTTCGGAGCCGTCGGCGTACCCTCTTCATCGGCCCTGTCCCGCTTCGCCTGTCACGCCCTCTATTCTCTCCTGGATTTGGCAAATGCCCCGGTCCTGGAAGTTATCCGTCCGAGATTCGCCCTGCAATTTGACGCCGACGTCATTTGCGCCATCGCCGGGGCCAAAGTCAAAGCCTTCCTCGACGATACCCCCCTGCGACCCTGGGCATCCTTTCACGCAAAAAAGGGCAGTCTCCTGCGGGTCATGGAAATTACGGAAGGTTTTCGTTACTATATAGGTTTTGCAGGCAAAGTAAAGGCGGAGGCAGTCATGGATAGTTACACGACCAATCTCGAATGCCGTTTCGGCGGTTTGAACGGCGGCCCCCTTAAAAGCGGTGACCCACTTCACTTGGAGGATTTGCGGGAACCAGACCCCAACGTCATCCCCATGAACCTGATCCCGCCCATGACCTCCCCCCACATCCTCCGGGTCATGGAAGGCCCCGAAGCCTGTTCTTTCACGGTTGACTCCCGCCGTCATTTCTGGGAAAAAGGGTTTCATGAGCTCTTCACCGTCTCGACGCATCTCAACCGGACGGGTATCCGCCTCGAAGGCCCCCCCTGCTTTTCGAGCCCGAAGCCCCGAAAAGCATTGTATCCGAAGGCATTGTCCCCGGCACGATTCAGATTCCCGGCGACGGTTTGCCGATCATCCAGCTTAATGAACGAACCATCGGCGGGTATGCCCGAGCCGCCGTAATTGCCCGGGCGGATCAGGACCGCCTTGCCCACCTGAAGGCCGGCGATCTGGTCTGTTTCGAAAGGATCACCATGGACGAGGGAGAGCATCTCTGGATGGAAAAGCAAAAACGAATCGCTCATTTGCCATCTCGCGCCGATTCAACTTCGCTATCATCGGGGACGGATCGTTAAAGGTCGGAGAACTCCCCTGTGTGATTCCGAAGATTACCTCCGGCGGTGTCGTAAAATGAAGCGTATCCATATCATCATTGCCGGTCGCGTCCAGGGGGTCGCCTTTCGTGCTTCCACACAGGAGACGGCGACAATTCTCAAGTTGACGGGGTGGGTGAAAAACCTGCGGGACGGACGGGTGGAAGCGGTATTTGAGGGTGAAGACTCGCAAGTCGAAGTCATGCACCGTTGGTGTGAAGATGGCCCTCCCTTGGCTCTGGTTTCCGGGGTTGATTTTCATGAAGAAGACTATACGGGAGAATTCGGGAAATTCGTCATTCTTTACGACAGATAAAACTATTTAAGGAGGGAAAATGGCTCTAAACACGAAAATCGAAAACAGGATGCCAGGCTGCTATGTTATCAAGTTTATCGGTCGTCTGGACGGGACAACATACGAAGATTTTGATGCAAAAATTACTTCACTTCTGATTCCCGAAACAAAGACCATAATGTTTGACATGACCAATTTGGATTACATAAGCAGCATGGGCTTACGCATCGTTCTTAAAGTAAGAAAGTTCGTCGATGGCAACGGCGGCAGTGTCCATATGATCAACATGCAGCCGCAAATTGAAAAGGTGTTTAAGATTGCCAACATGCTGCACGGGATGACGATCTTTCGCAGCATCAAGGAAGCCGACGATTATTTTGACACCGTGCAGAAAAATGTCTTATATGCTTTGTGTTAAAATGGCACAAAAACCCGCCGACATCATCTTCCGTCGATCCTCATGCCTGCGCCGCAGCGCTGCTGTTACCCTGTCCCTGATGGCCGCCCCGAGCATCTGGCCCCGGGGTGCGGTAAGGCCTATCGGCACCACCGGAGAGTCCCCATAAATAAGTACTTGACAGAATATGGAAAATAAAATGGTGCTGACCGAGCTAAAGTAGCAAAAAGTTTATAAATGAAAGTAAATATTTTGCGGCAAGTTCGTTTTTACATCCTTTCGAGCACCTACATGTATTAACGCCTGCTGTCCATTGTTTATAATGGGCGAGCAGGCCATCCCTATTCCATCTCAACAATAGTTTTCCATATCCCGGGCAGATTCGATGTTGCTCGCTGATTTAATTGTTGTTTCACCCCGAGCATCATTAAGAGGACTAAAAAAAGGAGGAGTTTATGTCAACAAAAACCATCAAGTTGCTCTTTATGTTCTTCCTATCGGCGATTATGGCCATTCCCGCGGTTGCCGCGGAAACGGTCAAGATCGGCGCCCTGTTCTCTATCACCGGACCGCCTTCCTTCCTCGGAGAGCCGGAACGAAACACGGCCCAGATGCTCGTGGACGAGATCAATAAAGCGGGCGGGCTAAAGGGTCGCAAAATCGAACTCGTCGTCTACGATACCTCGGGGGACCCCACCAAGGCCAATCAGGCGGCAACGAGACTTATCAGGGAAGATAGGGTCGCCGCCATTATCGGTCCCAGCACGACGGGCGAAACGATGGCCATCATCCCCATAGTCGAGAAGGCCGGCATTCCCCTCATTTCCTGCGCCGCCGGCGTCAAGATTACGGACCCCGTTAAAAGATGGGTCTTCAAGACGGCCCAGAATGACGCTTTGGCCGTAGCCAGGATTTATGAGCAGTTGAAAAAACGTCGGATCAATAAAATAGCCATTCTCACCCTTTCCGACGGTTTCGGTTCGTCGGGGCGTGAACAATTGATCGCCCAGGTCACGAAAATACGCGGTTCCCAGGCCCAGGCCCTCATCTGCTGGGGCACCAACCCGGAGCCGGCGGTCGTGGCGCGGAACGTCAAGCAACTGGGTCTGAAGATACCTCTGTATATGAGCCACGGCGTCTCGTCGAAAAAATTCATCGAACTGGCCGGCGACGCCGCGGAAGGAATCATGCTTCCTTCCGGCCGGGTCCTGGTGGCCAGTTTCCTGCCTAACAACGACCCCCAGAAGCAGGCCTTAATCGCCTATGTAAAGAATTACCAGCAAGCGCTACAAGACGGAGGGAGATCACTTCGGCGGCCACGCCTGGGACGCCGTGATGCTTCTGAAGGGCGCTGTCGAACGGGGCGGTAATACACCGGCCGCCATCCGCGAGCAGTTGGAAAGGACCAAATCCTTCTCCGGCATCGGCGGGATCTTCACCTTTTCCCCCCAGGATCACGCGGGGCTCACGAAGGACGCCTTTGTCCTTGTGCAGGTCAAAAACAAGCGATGGGTCCTCGTGAAGGAATAAGGGGGGATGACATCTTAATCCCGTAACAATGGAAAACAGCGACCAAATAATTCAGTACCTCCTCTCGGGCCTTTCGAACGGATCAATCTACGCATTGATCGGCTTTGGCTTTGCCATCATCTACAACGCCACGGGGATCATCAACTTCGCCCAGGGCGAGTTCGTCATGCTGGGGGGGATGGTGACGATCTTCTTCCTCAATGTCTTCCAACTGCCCCTCCTAACGGCTATCATCCTGGCCGTCGGCGTTTCCACCGCCGTCGGTGTCGTCTTTGAGCGGCTGGCCATCAGACTCCTCAAAAACGCGAGCCCCTTAAGTCTGGTCATCATCACCATCGGCGCCAGCATCCTCATTCGCGGCGCCGCCATGCTCGTCTGGGGAAAAGACACCCACGCCCTGCCCGCCTTCTCCGGAAATGATCCCCTTTATCTGCTGGGGGCCACCATGCTTCCCCAGAACATCTGGATCTTCGCCCTCACCGTGGTGATCATCGTGGCGAGCAAACTCTTTTTCAATTACACCATTTTCGGCAAGGCCATGCGCGCCTGCGCCTTCAACAGCCAGGCGGCAAGCCTTGTCGGCATCAGCGTCAAAACCATGGTCCTGCTATCATTCATGATCAGCGCCGCCATCGGCTCCCTGGCGGGCATCATCATCGCTCCCCTCACGATGACGTCTTACGACATGGGCATCATGCTCGGACTGAAGGGATTCTGTGCGGCCATCATCGGCGGCATGAGCAGCGGCCTGGGCACCGTCATCGGCGGCCTGCTCCTCGGCGTCCTCGAATCCCTCGGAGCGGGACTCATCTCCGCCGGTTACAAAGACGCCATTGCCTTCATCATCTTGCTGATTATCCTCTTTCTCCGGCCCGAGGGGGTCTTCGGCAAAAAAGAGACGGAAAGGGTCTAAAGGGCGTGATGGTGACAAAAGAGCAACGGGATATTATCATCTTCACCGCTTTCGGGTTGGCCGTCCTGATCACGCCGTTGCTGCTGCGGGGCCATTACCTCCTGAACGTGTCCGTCTTCATCGGGATCAACACGATGCTCGCCGTCGCCTTGAACCTGCTCCTCGGTTATGCCGGCCAGATCTCCCTGGGCCATGGGGCCTTTTTCGGCCTCGGGGCCTATATTTCCGGAATCCTTACCACCCGCTACGCCATCGACCCATGGCTGGCCATGGTTGCAGCCGCCCTTTGCGTGGCCTTAATCGCCTTCATCATCGGCTCCCCCATCCTGAAATTGAAAGGTCATTACCTGGCCATGGCCACCCTCGGCTTCGGCATCATCGTGTATATCATTTTTAATGAAACCGTCGACTGGACGGGAGGCCCCTAGGGGATGTCGGGAATACCCGTTCTTTCCCTGGGTCCCGTAATTTTCGACAGCGATAGGGCGAACTATTACCTGATCTGGACCGTCACCCTCTTGACCATGCTTTTGTCCATCAACCTTGCCAACTCCCGGATCGGCCGGGCGCTCCGGGCTATCCACGATTCCGAAGTGGCGGCCCGGGCCATGGGGGTCAATGTCCGGCTCCTCAAGGTACAGATTTTCACCGTCTCCGCCCTCATTTCCGCCTTGGCGGGAAGCCTCTACGCCCATACGATGACCTTCATCGCCCCGGCCTACTTCGGATTCAACTTTTCCGTGGAACTCGTCACCATGGTGATCATCGGCGGGCTGGGCAGCAGCTACGGTTCCTTCCTCGGCGCCGCCATTCTGACGCTGCTGCCGGAATTTCTCCGTGTTTTCCAAGATTTTGATATCATTATCTACGGGCTGCTCTTGATAGTGATTACCATGTTCATGCCCGGCGGCCTGATCGGCGGTTGCGAAGCCCTGGCCGCGGCAATGAAGACCAAATTAAAGAAAAGAACAGAGGTCCTCAGTGCTTAGCCTGCGAAGGATTACCAAAAAATTCGGCGGCGTGACGTCCCTTGAAGACGTTTCCTTCACCGTGGCCGGCGGCGCCATTACCGGGGTAATCGGCCCCAACGGCGCGGGCAAGACGACCCTCTTCAATATCGCCTCGGGCCTTTACAGCCAGGACGGGGGAAAGGTGCGACTCGGGGGAAAGGATATCTCCCGGCTCCCCCCGGAGAGACTCGCCTCCCTTGGCATGATCCGCACCTTCCAGAACGTGGAACTCTTCGGAAAGATGACGGTGCTGGAAAATGTCATGGTCGGCCTCCACACGAAGAGCAAAAGCGGCATCTTTTCCTGCACCTGCAAGCTTCCCGGCCAGATCCGGGAGGAGAGAACCATCCGCAGCCGGGCCCTTACGTGGCTCGCATATACGGGTATCGCCGATCTGGCCGCGACGACGGCGGCGAGTCTGCCCTTCGGCAAGGGGCGCCTGCTGGAGATCGCCCGCGCCCTGGCCGCGGAACCCCGGATCATGCTCATGGACGAACCGGCCGCCGGGCTCAACAGCCGGGAAACCATGGCTCTGGCCGAACTGATCAAAAAAATCAAGGACTCGGGAATCACCATCGTCCTTGTGGAACACGACATGGACCTGGTTATGGACGTCTGCGACACCGTCGTCGTTCTCAACCTCGGGCGCAAACTGGCCGCAGGGACGCCCCGAGAGATCCAGGAAAATCCGGAAGTTATCGCCGCCTACCTGGGCGACGGGTAATTTATGCTGACGATTAAGAACATTAATACCTACTACGGCCAGGTTCATGCCCTGAAGAACGTCTCCCTCCACTTGCAGGAGGGAGAGATCGTCACCCTCATCGGTGCGAACGGCGCCGGTAAGACGACGCTGCTCAACACCATCTCGGGCATCGTCCCTCCTAAAAGCGGCCAGATTCTCTTTTCCGGGACGCCCATTCACGAACTCCCCCCCACGGCATCGTCGAGATGGGCATCTCCCAGGTTCCCGAAGGCAGGCAGGTCTTCAAGCCCCTTTCCGTGGAGGACAATCTCGAATTAGGGGCCTATCTGCGCTACCGAAAAGGGAAGGCAAGGGAGAAGCGAAAAAAACGCTGGCCATGGTTTACAGCCTCTTCCCGATTCTGAGGGAAAGAAGGAAACAACTGGTGGGCACCCTTTCGGGGGGAGAACAACAAATGCTTGCCATCGGCCGCGCCCTTATGGCAAAATCAAAAATCATGCTCCTCGACGAACCGTCCATGGGGCTCGCCCCCCTCGTGATCCAGGAAATCTTCCGGGTCATCGAAAACCTGGCCCACGAGCAGAAAACGACGCTCCTCCTGGTGGAGCAGAATGCGAGAGTGGCGCTGAAAACGGCAGCCCGCGGCTACGTCCTGGAGACGGGAAAGGTGATTCTCGAGGGAGAGGCTGCCGATCTCATGGAAAACAAAGACGTCCAGCGGGCGTATCTCGGCCGGGACAAAAAAGAGATCTGGGAGAGATAGGAAATGGAGAAGACAATGAAAATATGGGACCCTCTTCATGAATGCATGCCCCGGGAGGATCTGGCGCAGTTGCAACTGGAAAAGCTTCAGGCGACCCTGAACCGGGTGCACAAGAATGTAACCTATTACCGGAAGAGGTTCACCGAACTGGACATTCAATCCCTTTCCGACTTGACCAGCCTCCCCTTCACCACCAAAAACGAGCTGCGCCTCAATTACCCCTACGGCATGTTCGCCGTCCCCTTGCGGGAAGTAGTCCGTATCCATTCTTCATCGGGAACGACGAACAAACCCATCGTCGGGGGTTATACGAAAAACGATATCCGCAGGTGGTCCAACCTGGCAGCCCGCTTTATGTCCGCCGCCGGGGTCACCCGGGACGATCTGGTCCAGATTTCCTTTCTCTACGGCCTCCACTACGGAACGGAGGCCATCTGGGCGTCGGTCATCCCCATGAGTACGGGAAATACGGAAAAACAGGTCATGATCCTCCAGGATTATCGGGCGCCCGCCTTGGTCTCCACGCCGAGTTATGCCGTGGCCCTGGCGGATTACATGGAACACCACGGCATCGATGCGCAAGGCCTGCCCCTGAGGATCGGCCTTTTCGGCGGCGAACCGTGGTCCGAAGGGCTCCGGACCGAGATTGAAGACCGGCTGGCGATTACGGCCCTGGATAATTACGGCGTTTCGGAGGTCATGGGACCGGGAATCGCCGGCGAATGTCAATGCAAAAACGGCATGCATATCTTCGAAGACGCCTTCTTGCCGGAGATCATCGCCCCCCAGACGGGAGAGGTCCTCCCTCCCGGCAGCGTCGGCGAACTGGTCCTGACAACCCTGGCGAAGGAGGCCTTCCCCATGATCCGCTATCGGACGGGGGACCTGACCAGCCTCGACTATGGCCCCTGCCCCTGCGGCCGGACCATGGTGCGGATGAAAAAAACGCTGGGACGCTCCGATGACATGCTCATCATCAAGGGAGTGAACGTCTTCCCTTCCCAGATCGAAGCGGCCATTTTCAGCGTTTCCCGGGAACGGCCGCCTCATCAGCTCGTCGTATCGCGCCGGGGCGCCATGGATACCCTGGAGATCCTCATCGAGCTGACGGAAAAGTTCTTTGCCCTCGACTTCCAGGAGCAACTTGCCGTTCTTAATCTCATAAAGAAACGGATCAGATCGGTGGTCGGCATCGATGCCTCGTTGCGCCTGGTCGAGCCGAAAAGCCTGCCCCGGTCGGCGGGAGAGGTGATCCGCGTCGCCGACACGCGGCAGGAGAAAGCCTTTTTTGCCTTGACTTAGTGTTTTCATCTTCGTATATTTCGCGACGTTTAATCCGCGGCAACAGCGCCGATGGCGTTTAATACTTAAAAAGGAGGAGATCTATGAAAAAGTTACTGACCGTATTGCTTGTATCAGCCGTCTTGATGTTTTTCATCGTCACGCCTGCCTTGGCCAAGACAATCTGGAACGCCAATTCCGTATGGCCGCCAAAGAACAACCACAGTATCGGCCTGGAGGAACTCGCGAAAAAGGTAAAAACCGCCACCAAGGGAGAGCTGGAGATCGTGGTCAGCTCCGGCGGCGCCCTCGGATACAAAGGTCCGGAACTCCTGAAGGTCGTCCGTGACGGCCTCGTCCCCATCTCCGATATGCTCATCAGCGGGGTCGCCGGCGACGAGAAGCTCCTCCAGATCGTCACCCTTCCCTTCCTCGTCCGGAATTTCGATGAGCTCCAGCTCCTCCTCGATATCTCCCGCCCCTACTTCGATAAGGTAGCCCAGAAATGGGGACAGAAGATCATTTATACGGCCCCCTGGCCCGGGGCCGGACTTTGGACCAAAAAGAAGGTCACCACCCTGGCCGAACTGAAGGGACTCAAGACCCGCACTTATGACAAGAACGGCGCCCTCGTTATGGAAGCCGTCGGCGCGACGCCCCTGGCCCTGCCCTTCAGCGAGGTTTATACGTCCCTCCAGACCGGCGTCATCGACTCCGTCATGACCTCTTCCCCCACCGCCGTGGACGCCAAGTTCCGGGAAGTCCTGAAATACTTCGAGCCCCTGAACATCACTATCGCCACCAACATGGTGACGGTGAACCAGAAGGCCTTCGATAAGCTTCCCAAGGCCCAGCAGGACGCCCTCGTAAAGGCGGGCAAGGAGATGGAAAAGGTCATGTGGGCGGGAGTTAAAAAATGGGACGGCGACATGGTCGCCATGTGCAATAAAAACGGCATCAAGACCGTCGCCCCCTCGAAGAAACTCCTGGATGAGCTGGAAAAAATCACCGAAGGCATCCGCGCCGGATGGCTGCAAGGGGCCCCCGCCGACGCCCAGAAGATTTACGCGGAATTCGAGAAAAAGGTTAAACGGTAAAAGCAAGGTTATCCCATATATCTTTATGACAACCGAGGGGGACCCCGGAGCGAGGTCTGGGGGGTCCCTTTTCTGTCGAGGGAAATGAAAAAGATAATCAATTTTATGGACAAGCTTTCTGGGTTCAACGGCTGGCTAGGGGGAATCATGATGGCCGTCGCCCTGGTAATCGCCGTCGCCGAAATTATCTACCGCTCCGGGTTCAATGGGACCCTCTACATTACCGACGAATACGAGGGCTACCTCATGGCCACCCTCACCTTTTGCGGCCTTGCCTACACCCTCCGGGAGCGGGGCCACATCCGGATGATGATGCTCCCCCACTTCATCAAGGGCCGTCAGCGGACCATCTTCAACATGGTCTGCTACGTAGTCGGCTTTGCCTTCTCCATCGCCCTTACGTGGTTCACCTATCTGTTTTTCCTGGATTCTTACGTCAGCGGGTCGAAATCGATGCACGTATCGGGAACCTTACTGGCGATTCCCCAGTTTTTCATGCCCTTCGGGTCCTTCCTCATGACCCTCCAGTTCCTCGCCGAGTTTCTTAAGGGCGTGGCCATGCTCCGGGGCGACACGGCGGGCCTCCATATCCTCGAGGAAACGGACGAATTGGGAAGATAAAAATAATGGGGATGATTTAACTTAAAATGGACTTCGGACACGTCGCGGCAACAATTACCGGCTTGCTTATCCTCTTCATGGGGGGATCGATCTGGATCGGCGGCTTCTTCTTTTTCAGCGACGTCTCCTTCGGCTCCATCCTCGCCAATATCGCCTGGAACAATACGAACGGGTCGTCCATGATGGCCCTGCCCTTCTTCATCTGGATGGGAGAGATCCTCTTCCGGAGCAAGATCTCGGCAAACCTCTTCAAGGGCCTGTCCCCCTGGATGGACAACATCCCCGGCCGTCTCGTCCACGTCAACATCCTGGCCTGCACCTTTTTTGCCGCCGTCAGCGGCTCTTCCGCCGCCACGACGGCGACGGTGGGAAAGATCACCGTCCCGGAACTGATGAAGCGGAAATACGATTACGACCTGGCCATCGGCTCCCTGGCCGGAGCGGGAACCCTCGGATTTATGATTCCTCCCAGCATGGTCATGCTCGTCTAGGGGATCATCGGGGACCTAAGCATCGGGAAGCTCTTCATGGCCGGTTTTATCCCCGGCTTCATGATCGCCGGCATGTTCAGCTCCTATATTATCGTGCGCTGCCTGATCAGCCCGGAACTGGCCCCCAAGGGCGACGACGCCTACACCTGGCGGGACCGGATGGTGGCCATCTCCGCCATCGCCCCGGTAATATTTTTGATCCTCGCCGTTCTGGGGAGCATCTACATGGGCTGGGCGACGCCAACCGAGGCCGGGGCCGTAGGGGTTGTGGGGGCGCTGTTTTTCGCCGCCCTGACGAAGAGCCTCACCTGGGACGTCTTCAAGGTCAGCATGATCAATTCCGTGAAAACAAGCTGCATGATCATGCTCATCGTAATGGGGGCCGCCTATCTTTCCAACGTCTTCGGCTTCCTGGGGATTACCCGGGCGTTGACGACCTATGTCATCGAGGTGGGCCTCTCTCCCTACACCTTGATCGTTATTCTGGCCGTACTCTATCTGATCCTGGGGTGCCTCATCGACGGCTTCTCCATGATCGTCATGACGGCCCCCCTGGTCCTGCCCTTGATCGAAGCGGCCAAGTTCGACACCGTCTGGTTCGGTATCTATCTCGTCCTCATGATCGAGCTCGCCCAGATCACGCCGCCTGTGGGCTTCAACCTCTTCGTCATCAGCGGCCTCAACAACGACAGCCTCTTCAAGATCGCCAAGGCCGCCCTGCCGTTCTTCTGGCTCATGCTCCTGGCCACGGTCCTCATCACCGTCTTCCCCCAGATCGCCCTATTCCTGCCCGGCATAATGAAGTAGCAAGATCCCGTAATTTTTAGCATTTCACCATATACACCGCCAGCCCCCCTGGGAGGTTTCCTTGTATTTGGCGGACATATCCCGGCCCGTGGCCGCCATCGTCCGAATAACGACGTCGTAACCGACCTTGTTGTAGCCGGGGGTCTCCACGGTGGCGATGAGAAAGGCATTATAGGCCTTCACCGCCCCCATGGCACAGCGTTCGATGCAGGGGATCTGCACATAGCCGCCGACGGGGTCGCAAGTCATCCCCAGGTGGTGTTCCATGGCAATCGCCGCGACGTCTTCCACAACCCGGATCGGATGCCCCTGTTGGCCGTAGGCCAGCATCGCCGCCGCCATACTTGCGGCCACGCCGATTTCTCCCTGGCATCCCGCCTCCGCCCCGGCAATGCTGGCATTGTGCTTTGCCAGAAATCCGATGGCCGTCGCCGCTAAAAGCCCCTCCCGCAATGTCTGCCGAGCACACCGTTGCTGATATTTCATCATATAGACGATGGCCGGCAGCACCCCGGCCGAGCCGGCCGTGGGAGCGGTGACGATCCGGTGCCCCATGGCATTCTCCTCGGCCCCGGCAATGGCGTAGGCGCTGAGTCTTAGGAGGAAGCGGGCCTCTGACTGTTTGATCTTCCTCGCCTTGCTATTGAGCTCCCCGGCCTTCCGGTAGAGGCCGATGGGTCCGGGCAGAACGCCCTCCCCTTTCAGCCCCCCCCTTAACGGAAGCCTCCATGGCTGCCAGGATCAAATCGAGGCGAGTATATATTTCCGCCTCTCCCATACCCATGATGGCCTTTTCATTTTCCAGAACGAGGCGATGAAGGGAAATTTTATCTTTATCCAGCAATTTCTTGAGTTGGTCCATGGTGCCGTAAGGGTAGGCAGGCATTCCCCGCTTTGGTTCCGTCCATCCCTTCCACTGGATGAAGCCACCCCCGATGGAATAGCATTCTTTTTCCAACAGGATACCTTTATCACCCAGTAGGCGCATGATGATCGTGTTGCTGAAGGGGTAGCCGTGTTCCAATTTATCGAAAATGATCTGGCGGTCCGATACGGGGATATCATTTTTGCCAACGCGGACCTGATAGACGGCATTCGGATTTTTCTTCAAGGCATCGAGGAAT
>DYRD01000088.1 GCA_020718905.1 Syntrophus aciditrophicus
GGAGACTTTCGACGGCCATGGAACTGTAACAAATTGTTGCCGGATTCCATGGCCGCCGCAGCAATTGCCTCCGCCGCGAAAGCAAAAACCTGGACAATGGTCGGGCCGGATTATTCCTTAGACGATCTGCGCAACAACAGCGTCATCCAGAAACTTATCTTTCCGTCTGATTCCAATCTTTTACGAACAGGTACGTTTCGATAGCAAGCCTTTCGCTGCCAGGCATCACTTCCGGAAGATCATACTTGAGTTTTTTCAGAAACAATCTTTCCTGCGTACATGGTACGCCATACACCCCCCAGTTTGTCACTGCGGCAAAGGACACACTGCCGCGATATTCGTCGGCTTGCTTAACACAATAAGGCAAAAAACAAGACCTGACCCCACGGACTTATTCGCGTCGGCGGGCGCCGACCAGGGAGGCCGCCGCGACCGAAGAGATGATGATCGCGCCGCCGACAAGCGTATTCAGGCCCGGACGTTCTCCCAGAAAGAGAAACACCCACAGGGGGTTCAGCACCGGTTCGGCCACGGCGATCAGGTTTGCCGAGAGCGCCGAAATGCGCTTGATCGCATAAACGATTAAAAACGAGGGGATGCCGACCTGCAGGATACCCAGAACGAGGATCGCCGCGGCAGTCTTTGCGGACAACTGCGGCAGCGGCTGGAAAAACGAGGCAAAGAGGCATATCCCCGCGACAATCCAGTGCGAAAGGAGGATCGATTCGAGCGGGGAGGCGTTCTTCTGCATCCGGATGAATACCAGGTAAAGGCTGAAGGTGACGGCGGACAAGAGGGCGATGGCGTCTCCTGTGGCGCCGCCTCCGCCGATCTTGTCAGCAAACATGATCCCCATCCCCGCCATGACGAAGACAATGGAGACCCAGTGTTCGGGGCGCGTCTTTTCTTTCAGCAGCCAGGCGCCGAGGAACGCGGTGAAAACGGGGGCGGTGTACTGAAGCAGGATGGCGTTGGCCGCCGTCGTCGTTTTATTGGCGATGACAAAAAAGAGCATTGTCAGCGCGTTGGCCACGGCCGCGGCGATTTGCGGCATCGAGAAGTTGAACTTTGGTCGGCGCAGCCAGGCAAGGATCATGAGCGAGGCGAGCAGACTCCGGCTGCCCGCAATGGCGAAGGGATTCCAGTCGGCCATTTTGATGGCCAGCCCCCCCGCGCTCCAGAGCAACGCCGTCAGCAGCATGGCGAAGGCGCCGGCAAGTTTTGTTTTGTCTCCCATGAAAAAAACATGTCTCGCGGATCGGCATGACCCGCCCGGCTCGTCCGGCTTTTCGAAATGTTCCGCGAAGTTCTTCCGGCGTTGCCGGAATGAACCGATTGCCGGTTCCCGCGCGCGTCGTTTTGTTTGTCACAAGCGGCTTTTCAAGTCAACGGGGTTTTTATGCATCAGGGCATGGTCTTTAAAAACCGGGGATATACTACTGCTTGTTCATTCATGATGGTCGCCGTGCTTGCCTGATGCAGCCGGACAAAAAAGGAGAGAAGCAGGGAAACAATTGATTATGTCCCCATATTAAACGCGATCCAGAGCGGCGCCCGCGTGACTGGAATCGGCGAATACCTGGATGATCCTGCATTAATCCGGGGGCACAACACGTAATTCACCGTTTCTTCTTTCTCCCGGGTTTTGCGCAAGATTTCAGTGAATTTACGGACCTGACTGATTGCGGAGCAGACCTTTCACAAGCGCCGGTGTCGCCGCAGCCAGGAAACATCTATCTCAAAACGCAGACATGCGGGGCAGTTTTTCAACCCTCGTTCCTGCGTTTTTCCTCGTCCCGTATCTCGCGGCGCAGGAGCTTGCCGACCTTTGATTTGGGCAACATGTCGCGGAATTCGATGTACTGGGGCACCTTGTAGGCAACGAGGTTCTTGCGGCACCACTTGATCAGCTCGTAGCCGGTGATCCCCTTGACATCCTGCTTCAAAACAACATACGCTTTGATGCGCTCGCCGACCATTTCATCCGGAACGCCCACCACGCAGGCCCCGACGACGGCATGATGCTCCTGAAGCACCGCCTCGATCTCGGAGGCAGATACCCGGTATCCCTTGTGCTTGATCGTATCGACGGTCCTGTCGACAAAGTAGAGATTGCCGTCCGCGTCCATCGACACGACATCCGCTGTGCGGTACCAGAGACGGTCGTCTATCCTGACAAACGCCTCCGCGGTCTCCTCGGGCTTGTTCAAATAGTTGCTCACCATGAAATCGGACCTGACGAGAAGCTCTCCCGGCTCGCCCAGCGGCACCGGTTCGAGGGTGTTCGTATCGACCAGCATGACCCGCTTGCTGGGAACCACGCGGCCGATGCTTTTCGGAGGATTATCGATATCCACCGGGCACATGGTGACGCCGCCGCAGGTTTCCGTGGCGCCGTAGCCCTGGTAAATGGTCTTTCCGAATTTTTCCTGCCACCGCTTGCCGACCTCGACCGGCAGCACATCGCCGGCGCTGTACCAATAGACAACGGAACTCAGGTCGTACTGGTCGAGCCGGTCGTGCTCCAGCATCATCCGGTAGAGAGTCGGCACGCCGATCATCGCCGTCGCCTTGAACCGCTCGATTCCCTCAAACGTGGCATCGACATTCACTTTTGGCTGGAGCATCAGCGTCCCGCCGACAAAGAGCGTGGCAAGGCTGCACGTCTGTCCGAGGATGTGGAAGAGAGGCGCGTTGCCGAAGATGATGTTCTTTTCCGGCGCAATGAGCGGTGTGCTGACAACAATCTGCTCAGCCATCGAGGTCAGATAGAGATCGTGGGTAAAGGGAACCCCCTTCGGGAACTTGGTCGTGCCGCCCGTGTAGAGAATCTCGGCCACGGCCCTGCCGTCCTGGACAAGCGGGGGAAGATCATTCAGCTTCTCCGGGTACTTGTTCAAGAGATCGCGAAAAGAGTGCGTCTCCTTGTCCAGGGCAATCTTCCCTTTCGGCACCACGTCGAAAAGATAGCCGAAAAACCGCTTCCACGCGGGGAGCAGGTCATCCATCCGCGTGGCGATGACCGTCTTGAGCTTCGTATCCGGCAGCACCTTCTTGACGTACCCGAAGTTGGTATCCGCGCAGATGATCGCCTCGGCCCCGCTGTCGTTGGCAATATAGGCAAGATCGTGGGGGGTGTAGATGGGGGTGATCGGAACAACGATCGCTCCCGCCCGCTGGATGCCGAGCCAGACCACAACCCATTGAATTGTGTTGGGGATGTAGAGCATCACCTTCTGGCCGGGGGTAACGCCCAGTCCCAGAAGACCTGTCGCAAAGCGCTCCGCCAGGTTCTTCAGTTCCCGGTAGGAATAGCGCGTTCCCAGATAGATGACCGCCGTATTGTCGCCCCGCTTCAGGGCCATCGCCTCAAACGAGGCATAGATATTATATTCCAAAGTAAGCCGCCTTGATTTCGGGGTTGTCCATAAGCTCCCGGCCGGTGCCGGTAAGCGTCAACATCCCGTTTTCTATGACATAGCCGCGGTCGATGATCGGGAGCACGGGCCGTGCAAACTGCTCCGTCACCAGAACCGTTGTACCGAATTCGTCCTTCAGTCGGCAGATCGCATCAACGAGCATCTTCTGCAGCATCGGGCTGAGTCCCAGAAGCGGTTCATCCAGCAGCAGGAGCTTCGGCCGGACAACCAGACTCATCCCGATCGCGAGCATCTGCTGCTCCCCGCCGCTCAGAAATCCCGCCTTTCGGCGCTTCAGGGCAACAAGCGCCGGGAAAAGCCTGTAGGCGTATTCAATGCCCTCCCGAATTTCCGACTGCTTCCGCAGGTATCCGGCAATCTTCAGATTCTCGAGAACGGAGCTCTCCGGAAAAACAGGGTGCCTCTCACGGGACAGGACGATCCCCTTTCTCACCCGGTCGCTTGGACTCATCCCGGAGATGTCCTCCCCACGGTAGAGGATCTTTCCGTAAACGGTGATTCTCTCCCCGCCCTTGCGCTTTTCCTTGACGCGCATATCGATGATCAGGCCGGAAAGCGTGTTCATCAGCGTCGTTTTCCCGGCGCTGTTGGAGCCGATGACGCCCACAATCTCTCCATCCTCGATTTTCATGCTGAAATCGTTGAGAGCCAGAGCGTTTTCAAAAAATACCATCAGATTCTGAACTTCAATCATAATTATTCTTCCGAGCCGAGATAGGCCTTCTTTACTTCGTCACTCTCCATGACCTCTTTCGCCACACCGTCCGCGATCTTTTCGCCGAAGTTCAGCACGATCACCCGGCTGGCGATTCGAAAGAGCTCCTTGAGCCGATGCTCGATCATGATGATCGTCTTTCCCTCCAGCAGGAGTTTTTCGATGATCGGCACGATGCTCGCGACCTCCGCCAGACTCAGACCCGAGAACAGCTCATCGAGAATCATGATGTCCGGCTGAAGCGATATCGCCTTGGCGAGCTCAAGCCGCTTCAGATAGCCCTGCGGCAGGACGCTTGCAGCCTTGTAGGCAACCTGGTTGTCCCGCTCAAACCCCACCTCTTCGAGCAGATCGAGGGCAACGGCGTCCCGGTCGCCGTACTTGCCGCCGGCCAGCGCCTTCACCCGCGGGGAGTAAAGGGGAATGATCATGTTCTTGAAAGCGGGAAGCTGATAGAAAGGCTTCACCATCTGGAACGTCCGGGCGATACCGAGACGGACAATCTTGTACGGCGGCATGTTGGTGATGTCGCGCCCCTTGAAAATGACCCTGCCGCTCGTTGCCTTCACAAAACCGGAGATCAAATTGACGGTCGTGGTCTTCCCCGAGCCGTTCGGCCCGATGATCCCCAGCAGGTCTCCCTTGTTCAGGGTAAAGCTGATGCCGTTTACGGCCTGGACACCCCCGAATGACTTGGTGAGCCCCTTTACCTCCAGAAGCGGTGTCTCGCTCATTTGTCCACCTCGGCCCAGCGTTCGAACTGGCTGTACTTGCGCGCGATGAAGTGGAAGATCCCTTCCGGCATTCCGACGACAAACACAACGAGAAACACGCCGTAAAACACGATTCTCAATCCGCCCAGAGCCCTGAGCGCCTCAGAGAGGGGCACCAGGATGAAGGCGCCGAGCACCGCCCCGGCGAAGGAGCCGGGGCCGCCCACCATGACGGCCGCGATCGGCAGGATCGAATAATCGAGCGCGAAGACCGGCATCCCGACGAATCGGTAAACATGGGTCATCATCGCCCCCGCAAAGGCGCCGACGGCGCTCGCGATGAAGAGCGCCTGTATCTTGAACCAGTAGATGTTGATTCCCGCGTTCATGACGGAGCGGTCGTTGTCCTTGATGCCCGTCAGCACCAGTCCATAATCGGAGGTCATCATCCGCCGGAACCCGAAAAGCGCGGCAATCATAGCCGCCACAAGGATGTACATCTCCAGCCATTTGGAGGGAAGAACGTCAAGTCCGCTTAGCCCCTCGGTGCCGCCGAATATCTTCGTGGCCTCGATCACCCGCTCCAGCATCAACGGGATGATGAGCGTCACCATCGAAAAATAGACGCCCCGCAGCCTCAGAACAGGCAGGAGCATCACCGTGCAGATCGCCCCTCCGACCACCGCCGCGATGGGGATCGTCAGAAACGGCGAAATTCCGAAGTAGTGGTTCAGCACCCCGGAGCAGTACGCGCCCATCCCGAAGAAGAGGGCCTGCCCGAGCGAGATCATCCCGCTCTGGGACAGAATGTCCCAACTGATCGCAAGAAGCGCGAAGACGGCAACGGACAGGTACACCCTCTGCCAGTAATCGCCCAGCACCAGCGGCAGAAGGATGAAGACGGCCACCGGAATGACGCGGGGCGCCGCAAAATAGAGCATCTCCCGCCAGGAGCTGAGGGCGAAAATATCCTCGGACCTGACCTTGATGCCCCGATCGATTCTCTCTTTTCTTTTCTTCACGCTGACTTACGCCCCCTCATCCCGCCGTTGAAATCAAATTCTCTCTTCAAGTTCCTTCTGTTTTCCGTAAAGACCGGACGGCTTGATCACCAGAACAAGCAGAATCGCCGCAAGGCTCACGATCATCGTCCAGTGCGAGCCGATGTAGGTATCCGTAAACCTCTGGGCGAAGCCGACGACGAGGCTCGCCACGATCACCCCGCCGGTGCTGCCCAGCCCCCCGATAATGGAAACGGCAAGGGCATTGATCAGGACGTCGTACCCCTGGCTTACGGAGATCGTCCCGAGCGGTATGATGACCGTCGCGGCGATGGCGGCAAGCGCCGCCCCCAGAGAAACGCTCAGTGTGGCGATCCAGTCCGAATCCATCCCGAAGGTGAGCGCCGTCCGTTCATCCTGGGCAATCCCCCGGAAGGCGAGCCCCACAGAGGTGTAGTGGACAAAAAGCCAGAGCAGTCCGACCAGAACAACGCTGGATGCCACAATGATGAGCCGCTGCGCGTCAACATAAACCTCCCCGATCATGAAGCTGTCATCGATGAAGACGGGAAGCGCGTATTCAACCCCGACAAACCCCAGATAGCGGAAGAATTCGAGGATGGCGAGCCCGATCCCGAAGGTGGCGATCACCTCGGAGAGCACCTGCCCCCGGACACGCATCAGGATGAAGCGGTACATCAGGGCGCCGATGGCTGCCGTAAGCACGATCGAGACCAGCGCAGCAACCGGATAGGGCAACCCGACCATCTGCAGGAGCATATAGGTTGAAAAGGCGGAAAAGATGTAGAGAGCGCCGTAGGCAAAATTCGATATCCCGCTGATGCCGAAGGTCAGGTTAAACCCGATCGACATCATGATCAGAATAACACTGTTTATGATCGCGTAAACAATTGTTCCGAGAAGCATTTCCGACCTTTCCTCCACCACTTCCGCCCGGATCGGGACGGAAGTGGGTTAATTGTTGCATCACATAAAACTACTTTGCAGATTTCAGACCGGCGGGCAGCATGATTTTGGCTTCGGCAATGGACTCGGGAAAAACGGTCACCCGTTCGCCCTTGTCGTTCCACTGAAAAACATTCGCGACGGCCGCCTCCTTCGGATCCATGCCGAAAATAGCCTGATGGCCGTCGTCAAACTTGACGCGGCCCATGACGCCGGCGCGGTCGGTCTTCCTGATTTCTACAACCAGTGCATCCGGGTCAAGGCTTCCCGCCCGCTCGATCGCTTCTTTCAGAATGTAAACAGATTCATACGTAGGCGCCGGGCCATGACCCGCCTCCATGGGCTTCCCCATTTTCTTCTGGTAGGCCTTCAGGAACTCCACGGACTGGGGAACCTTTGGGGATGCGATGGCGCTTCCCAGCTCGAAATTGCAGTTTACAGCGCCGCCGATTTTCTTGTCGAATGTTTTCCACGCGCCCGGCCCGGCCAGAGGAGAAATGAACCCGGCCATCAAGGCAGGCACCTTCATCGCCTTCCACTGCTTGACCAGCGTTCCGCTCTGGGGCATGTCGAAAATGGGGAGAATGACCTGTGCCCCGGCGCTTCGGGCCTTCATCAGCGCGGACGAAAAGTCGGATGCGCCGGTCGGATAGCTCTCCTTCCCGACGACGGTCCAGCCGGCCTTCTCGAAGTAGTTTTTCACCATCCCGTCCGCCGTGGCGCGGGCCCAGGCGACATCCTGATGCATGATGTAAACCTTGGTGAATCCGAATTCCTTGTTGATGTGAGACATCGTGCCGACAAGGTTTTTCACAAGATAGATGGCGTTGAGGCAGGTTCTGAAGACATACTTGTACTTGTCAGGCTCCTGCTTCACCTTGCCCTCGGTGGCGGGCGTCATCGCGATCGTCCCGAGCAGGGGCGTCTTGTATTTGGTGAGGATGTCCATTGCGGCAAGCAGCGCCTCGGAACGGAAAGGACCGATCAGAAGGGCCGCCGGTTTTTTCTCGAGGATGAGCTTCTCGATCCCCATCAGCGCCTCGGGAACAGGCACGCCGGGGGCCGCGTCGCGGATGTCGATCGCCTCGACCTTGAAAGGCCTCTTTTCGGCGCCGACCTTGACGCCGCCCCTGGCGTTGATCTCCGCCACCGCCATTTCCACAACGGCAAGCCCCTCTTTACCCTCTACAAAACCCGTCGATGTCGGCACCCCTATGACAATAGGCTCTGCCGCAAACGCAAAAAAGGGAAACACAACACTCAACGCCAGAAAGAAACAAACCAAGCTCAAACGTTTTTTCATACATTACCTCCCAGTGTGGACACCTCTTCTGTCTGAAGTTGTCCGGTTAAGAACGTTAAATCGATTTTCCGTGCTTTTTCCGCGTAATTTGAATCCATCCTGCGACAGCAGAGGCTTGGACGTTATGCAAATTGATAGCCAATGTCAAGTTTTTTGGGATGAATCCTTGAAGTCGTTGCCGAAATTTCAGATTTCCTGATCCCTTACGGGGTTTTCGGCTGAGGGATGGAGAAGCGCTTGGCACTCTTTCGATTCCGTTGAGCCCGATATATAATACCAGTGAAGCCTGGAGGGGTTTTGTAACGTGACTTCAGTGACTTACTCCTGAAACCGACGACAGAATGCCCCACGAACTGGTGTAAATTTCCGGGAAATGGGCCACTCGGTTTGAGCAAGGGATCAGGAAACATGATATTATGCAACCACATTTTCAACGATACCGTTGAGAGAGGTTTTCGACGCATCTGTCGATTTCTTGATTATGCACCGTAAATCAGTGGCTGTCCCCGGTTATTCCTTATCCGATTGGGATGAACGTGATGAAGACTGGCAGCTCCGCCGATGTCTTCTGTTTACGGATCGCTTTCCGCGCTTCTTTAGCCTTGAATGATGATGTGTGCTTCCGCCTTGAATTTTCCACCTGGACCTCCCCTTTTTTGCTCCCAAGCGTAACTTATCATACTGTCCAAATTTCTGGGGCCATTATAACGAATGCCGGAGGACTCTTCAGGGACCTCAAAAAGGGTCTGTTTCGGAAGGGCAAAACTTTTTGCCAGTCGTGCATTTCATGAATGATACCAAATATATCCGGAGTGTCGGATCCCGACACCCCCCTCGTTTTCCGCCAGCGCCGACACCTTTACGACAGACATAAAAACCGGGGACATAATACTTATTTTTCATTCATTATGGTCGCCGTGCTTGCCTGATGCACCCTGACAGAATGGAAAGAAGCAGGGAAATAGGTATTATGTCCCCATATTATT
>DYRD01000240.1 GCA_020718905.1 Syntrophus aciditrophicus
CGGCGGCCAGGGCGAATGAATTCGCCCTGCATCGTTTTGATAATTACCACGAAACCTTGCATCTCAAGCATCCCGGGGTTTCCGTTCAAGCACTAATTATCCAGCACAATGGGGTAGGTCGGGCTTTAGCCCGAAAACAGGTGCTCATGGCAAGCCCTGCGTCGGGTTGAAACCCAACCTACACGCATAACATCTTGTTTTCTTGTTTGAGCACAGAACTCAAGGGGAGTGAATTTATTTTGCGGCTTTTTGCAGGTAAGCGAGCTTGTGAGACTCCGAAATTCATTCTGTCCCCGGCATTCGAAGCACAAAACTCCCGCATAAATACGGGGAGCGTCCCTCTTTTCCTGGATGCAACGCAGCCAGGATGGGTTCCCATGCAGCGCATGGGAACCAGAATCAAAAGCCCCCTCCTTCTGTTCAAGGAGGGGGTTGGGGGTGGTGCAGTTTTCCGAACGTGCAATAATAAATCCGTCCCCTTTTTTCCCTTTTTTTCGCATAAAACTTTCGCATAAATACAGGGAAGTCCCCCTCTTTCCCTACCTCCCTTCCACCAGCCCCCAGGTCAAATAATGCCAGGTTGCAGCCTGATAATCCTGGCCATAGATACTTTGCAGGTCGCTGTTGTCATCCAGATAACGACGCGCGTCAAAGCCCGGCGCGCTGGCCCGTCCTTCGTGGATACCGTAGAGCAGCCAGTGGCTGATTGCGGCAGGGTAGTTGTTCCCAAAGGCGGCCTTGAGGTCGGGATTGGCTTCCAGGTAGTAGTAGGCATTGAAGGCCGCTGAACCCGCCCGGCCTTCGTACATTCCGAACCTCTGCCAATGGCTGAGCGCCGCGTCGTAGTCCCGGCCCAGGGCGGTCAACAGGTCGGGGTTGGCCTGCAGATAATAGCGGGCGCCGAATACCGGCAGGCCCGGCTGCCCGTTGTAGAGGCCATCCCGGATGAGCGTGTCGGCCGCCAGGGGCCAGGGCATCTGCGGACGGGCGACGATCACGGTCAGGATATAGGTGTAGAAGGAGCTGCCATCGACAATAAGCTGCTGGCCGGACAAAGCCAGGCCGACATCGGCGGTGGGCGTGGCGAAAAGAAGGCTGTTCTCGCCGCGGTTCAGGCGGGCCAGTTCCTCGTCCACGATTAAATCCCACAGTTGCAGGGCGGTCTGCAAAGGGTCGGTCAGGGTGGAATTGGCGCTGACGGCATACAGGATGTCGATCTCGGCGGTCTGGTAGCCCGCCTGTTCCGCCAGGGGGTGAGGCTCCCGGCTGGCGGCTAGCAGGCCGGAAAACAGGCCGGCCTTCAGGTTCTGCGAATTCAGGTTCTGCTGATTCAGTGTCATGGCCAGACCATCCAGAATACTGTTTTTCTGCAGGGGCCATGGGCGTAGATCAAACTCGGCGGCCCGGGCCGGGCCGACATGCAGACGCAATTGGGCGGGATCAATCCCGCGCTGGGCGGCCTTTTGCCAGATGTCGCTGCGGGACTGGTTCAGATTGGTGTAAATGGTTGCCGTGATGGTCTCGGCGCTCTCGCCAAAGGCGGTGGAGGGAAATGCCCCGGCCATGACGGTCAAAAAAACCAGCAGCCCACGAAGACAGTGTATCGTTGTTTTTTTCATAAGATCGCTCATGGTTGCTTCTACCTTGTTACATTGTTTCGCCGTCGCATCTGGCAACCCTTTACCTCCCCCTTAATCCCCCCTGAATCAGGGGGAACCTTTATTCCCCGACCACCCCTTCCCCTTCTTGATAAGGAGGGGAAGGGTGGTCGGGGTTAGGGGTGGTTGAGTAGTTGCTATTTCAGCGCCTTACAGAAAATTTTCAGATAAGGCGCTTATCCCGTTCATCAG
>DYRD01000089.1:0-6413 GCA_020718905.1 Syntrophus aciditrophicus
GAACGCGACACCGAGTCTATCAGGACGACATCGGCATAGTCCTTGAGTTTTTTTAGCTGTGCTGCCGATTCTTAGTATGGGGCCTCCGCGTTTGTTAATCCCATGGGGTGACAGGGTTTTTTAATGCGTGTACCGGTGGGTATGTATGCGGAAAATTACGGAAGCAGCGCTTTTTATGGCAGTTCTTTCATGCATTGCTGCCGGATCAGAATATGCTGAACCCGCACTGGAACCGGGTTCCATCGTCGTAGCCCAGTTCAAGGATGGCAACTGGTACAAGGGCGAGGTTGACAACGTGGATGGCGACACCTTTGTCGTCAACTCCGTCGACGGGCGCCAGGCGTACCTCAAGCGGGACAAAATATTGACTTGATACACTTATTGTTGCACAGTCAATAACACTAAGCCGGTACGACCGCCGGGTCGGCGAAGCTCAGGCCTTAGCGTCCTGCTCCTGCCCGTAGTAGTGGCCGATAAGCTCGTGTTTCACGCCTAGCCCTTGATAATCCGTCTGGAGAATTTCCGAATTCCGCAACAGTTTTGTGGGGTAGACGGGTAAGCTGTTTTGGAGAATAGCCGTGATGAGCCGCAACGTTACGGCATGGGTAACGATCAACAAACGCGGTTCCGTATGATCGCGTAACGCCCTTTGCCGTCTGGCATCGAGGCGAACGAAGAAGGGCACGAGCCGCTCGGCGATCATGCGGTACGATTCGCCGTGCGGGGGCGTCCACTCCCAACGACGGGCCTTATCCATCTCGTACTGCGGGTCGGATTCGACCTCAGCGTAGGTCTTGCCGGCGAAGACGCCCATGTCCTGCTCGATTAGGGCGGAGTCAATTTCCAGTGGAAGATCGCCGGATCGATCGAAGGCGGACGCGGTTTGCCGCGCACGCAGGAGCGGTGAGGAAATAATCGTATCGATCGCGTGGTTTGCTAGAAACGAACGGGCCACGAAATCCGCGTCCGCGAAACCCTGCTTGCTCAGGGGATAATCCATTTGTCCCGCTAGGATATCGAACGTATTAGCTTCACTCTGGGCATGACGTACAAAATACAAGCGCATACCGATACCGCCTACATCTCCGCGATGACGACTTCCATTCCGATAGCCTCTAACTCAGACCGGAGTTCCGGGCTAAGTCCCGGATCGGTGAACAACCTATGGACCTTCATAATCGGCGCGATCAAAGCTGGCGCTATTTTCCCTACCTTGGTATGATCGGCGACAACCCAGACCCGTTCAGCGTGATTGACATAAAGGGACGCCGTATGCGCCTCTTGCATCGTATAGGTGGATATTCCGCGGACCAAGTCCAGCCCGTCGATGCCCAGCAACGCGATGTCCATATAGAGCTCATCCAGCGTTCGGTCGGCGATATGGCCCACGAGTTCGTAGGAACGGGTCCGCATGGCCCCCCCCGTGACGATGACCTGCGTCGATTCCGAAGACGCCAATTCCATGGCGATGTTAATCGCGTTCGTGACCACCGTAACGGTTTTGCCCTTCATGTATTTTATAACGGACATGACGGTCGTTCCGCCGGTACAACCGATGACGCTTCCTTCCGGAACCATTTGGGAAGCGCATAGGCCGATAGCGCGTTTCTCCTGCATATAAGCGACCAATTTTGAGTGATAGGGCAACTCGACCAGAGAATCTACCACCTGGGCGCCGCCATGGGTGCGGATTAATAGCCCTTCTTCTTCCAGTTGGTCCAAATCCCTACGGATTGTGGCCCGCGAAACTTGGAGCCGTGCTGCCAAGTCATCGCCTTCGACAATCCCTTTCTTCGCCAATTCACCTCGGATAAGCTCGAAGCGCTTTTCTCTGATCATTACTAGCCTCTGCTCATATGTTACAGTAAATTGGTGGTTGATTCAATATGTGATCATGTTAGGTTAAAATGAACAAAAATGTGCAGAAAAATGCTGTATTATATTGACATTTGATCGTATGGTGGATATCATACACTAAATTATATGTTAAGAGGTCCATATGAACGATTCGGATAATGCGCTGGCTCGACTTTTATCCTTGCCGGATCTTAAGAATTCAGGGTATGCGAATACGGCGACGGAGATTGCATCGCAACCGGAGATGTGGCGTCGGACCGGCCGTTTGTTCTATGAATTGGCTCCCGAAATCAAGGCTTTTCTGGGTTCCTCGCCACGATTGCTACTTTCGGGCGCCGGCAGTTCACACTACGTAGGCATGTCGATAGTTCCCGCGCTCCGGAGAGTTTTCGATGCCGCCGAAGCGGTTCCTTCCACGGAGATCGTAATGGATCCCCAGTCATGTTTTCCGCGGGAGGATTTCATTTTGATCTCCTTCGCCCGCTCCGGAGACAGTCCTGAAGGAAATGCCGTTGTCGAATTGGCCGAGAAGTTGCGTCCGGGCCGGGTACGCCACATAGCCATAACATGCAATCCCAAAGGCGGGTTGGCATCCATCGTCAAAGGGATCGGCGATAGGGGCCTGGTTATTGTATTACCGGAGGGTACCAACGATAGGGGACTGGCGATGACGGCTTCCTTCAGCTCCATGGTCCTGGCCGGATTCCTGCTCAGTATCGCCTACCGCGACGGGCCCGAAAAATGCGTAGCAGTTGCCGATTCCTTGTCCCGGACAGGGCAAAATATTATCGGCGCTTTCTCCGATTTGGCTGCGATGCTATCGAAAGAGGGATTCTGCAGGGCATTTTTCATAGCGTCCCGGCCCTTCTTCGGCGGAGCTTTAGAAGCGCACCTAAAAGTACAGGAACTCTCCGGAGGAGCTATCGTCGCCAAAGCGGAAGACACGTTGGGCCTACGGCACGGCTTTATGGCCGCGATTGAATCGGAAAGCCTTGTCGTCCTGTATTTCTCGGCAGACCCTTACCGCAGACTCTATGAAATAGATATCGCGCGGGAAATACGGAAGAAAAAACTGGGGAAAAAAACGATTGCGATCAGTGATTCAGCCGAGGATCTTACGAACCTGGCCGATTATATCTTTGAAACCGGGAACGGCTCCGTGGTGAACGACGACTACCGCGCGCTCGTCGCCGTCCTTCCGGGACAATTGATCGGGCTATTCTCATCGCTGTCGCTCGGCCTTAAACCGGATACCCCCTCCCCGTCGGGTATCATCAACCGAGTCGTCAGCGGCGTAATCATCCACCCCTATCCGAACCTCGCGGAAGACCGGTAATGAGCGACGTATTCAACGAACTTATCGAATCGAGAAAGGGAAGTAGCCCTTTCAGCCTATACTCGGTTTGTTCTTCCAATCCCATGGTTCTGGAAATGACGATCCAACGTGTTGCCAAGACGGGCCTTCCGGTCCTCGTAGAAGCTACCGCCAACCAAGTCAACCAGGACGGCGGGTATACCGGCATGAGACCGATCGACTTTTACGAAAAGCTGGAAGACCTGTGCATGCAGTACCACGCGGATCGCGATCTCGTCATCTTCGGCGGCGATCATCTGGGGCCCTATCCTTGGAGGCGCATGAAATCCGACGACGCGATGGCGTCGGCGGAACTATTGGTACGCGAATACGTCGCAGCCGGCGCGAGAAAAATTCATCTGGACGCTAGCATGAATTTGGGCGGCGATAGCGGCATCTTCCCCGAACCGGAGGTGGTAGCGCAACGCGCGGCTCGGCTCTGCAAAGCGGCAGAGGACGAGTACCGAAAGCTGGGGGAGAAGGGTAAGCCTCCGGTTTACGTCATCGGAACGGAAGTACCCTTACCCGGCGGCGTCGTCGGAGAAGATCCTGCCGCAAGGGCCGAGGAGCTCACCGCGCCGCGACCCACCACCGACGAAGCCTTGTCAGAAATGATCGCCGTACACGAAAACGCTTTTTCCGAGGCGGGACTTACCGATGCCTGGGAACGCGTGATCGCCGCGGTAGTGCAACCGGGCTTAGAATTCGAATCGGCTATTGTCCATCCCTATAAGCGGGAACGGGCGGAACTGCTTTTGCGGACCGTCACCGCCAGGCCGCATCTTTTCTTCGAAGCCCATTCCACCGATTACCAGAGCGATGCTTCCTTAGCCGCCTTGGTGAAAGACGGATTCATCTTCCTCAAGGTCGGTCCCGCTTTGACTTTCGCGTTCCGAGAGGCCCTGCTCGGCTTGTCCCATATCGAAAGGCAACTGACGGCCGGCAAACGGGACCGAATCGAGGAAGCGATCCTAGCGACTATGCGCGCGCGCGATAAGTATTGGAAAGATTACTATTCCCATGATGATAGGATAGATCTGCTTTTTTCCTTATCTGATCGCGTCCGCTATTATTGGGATAACCCCGAGCTTCATTCTGAAGTCGAGAATCTTTTTTCCTCCCTCAACGGCAAGGAACTGTCACCGGGACTTATTTCGCAATATTTGCCAAGATTCGCAGGCCCTCAAAATACGGTTGCTCTCGAAAGGCCGATCAACCCGCGGACGCTGGTAATGAAAGCCATAGACGCGGAACTTTCGCGTTACGAGACCGCCTGTTTCCCCAACGGAGGGCGTTAGGATGCCTCGCGCAAAAGCCAATTCCAGCCTATTTGAAAGAGAAGGCGTGCTTGCATTTACTCTACTCATTCCGTCCATGTTGGTGATTCTGGGCGTCTTGATTTTCCCCTTGATTACTTCCCTCGGCTTAAGCTTTACCGATCTGAAGTTGACGAAACCGAAAAGCGGCGTATTCATCGGACTGGGGAATTACTTCGACGCGATAATGGATCCGATTTTTTGGGCGTCGATTCAAAGGACGCTCATCTTTGCCGTTTCGACTGTACTGATCGAAACTTGCATGGGGGTCGCGATCGCCCTGCTTTTAAATCAGAAATTTGTTGGCCGGGGCTTCGTGCGGGGCCTGGTCATTTTGCCTTGGGCGTTGCCGTATGTGGTCAACGGAATTATGTGGAAATGGATATTCGACGCCAATTACGGCGCTTTCAACGCCGCTCTGACACAATTGGGTATCATCGAAAAATACCACATTTGGTTGGGCGATCCTAGCACGGCCATGATCCTGGTCATATTCGCCAACATATGGAAGGAAACGCCGGTTGCGATTATCCTGGTGCTTGCCGCATTGCAATCCATACCTGCGGATCTTTATGAAGCCGCGGCGATAGACGGCGCCAAGCGGGTCAAGATTTTTACCCATATAACGCTCCCCTTGCTTAAGCCAATAATTATTTCACTCATCATCATCAAGACTATTTGGGCTCTCAAGGAATTCGATCTTATCTATATAATCACGAAAGGAGGACCGGCGAACGGTACGAATATGTTCTCCTACTACATTTATCAGAATACCTTCCAGTTCCTGAATTTCGGATACGGGTCCGCGCTCGCCTATATGCTGACGATCCTAACCATCGGCCTTTCGGCAATTTACATGAGAAGCCTTAAAGGAGGCTTGGAGATCGAAAGTTGAGTTCGCCGTGATTGGCTCCGGTCAATGAACGAGTATCGATTGAATTGGGAGTATATGGATGGTAAGCAACAATAAAAAGTTAGGTAGAGTTCTGCTTTATTCAGCCGTATTGCTGGTTTGTCTCGGTATATTGGTGCCTTATTCTTGGCTAGTGATCAGCAGCGTCTCCCAGAGGGTCGATTTGACGGCGGTCCCCCTGAAATGGATACCGAATACCTTCAATTTCGAAAATTATCGACAGATTGCTATTGGCGACAGCTCCAGCGGAGTCAACGCGACCTTGAAGAGCGGGCTTTTGAATAGCGTAATAATCGCGGTTTCGGCAACCATATTTTGTCTTTTCGCCGGATCTTTGGCGGCCTACGCTTTTTCGAGACTACGATTCCACGCCAAGAATTTCGTTTTCTCCTTTATCCTGCTCACCCAGGTTATGCCTATGATCGTATTGATAATACCCATCTACATTATCATGAGTAGAGTAGGCCTACTTAATACGATCCCTGCCTTGGTCATCGCCGATAGCGCGTTCATTTTGCCGCTCGTGATTTGGCTTATGCGTAGTTTTTTTGAATCCATTCCACGAGAGCTGGAAGAGATGGCCCGCATAGACGGATGCTCCCGTTTCGGCACGATATTCAGAATTATATTTCCGTTATCCACCCCGGGACTGGCGGCCAGCGGAATTTTCACCTTCATCATAGCGTGGAATGAATTCTTCTCTGCGCTCATTCTGAGTTCGACGATCAAGTCGAAAACGATCAGCGTCATAATATCGGAATTCTCCAGCAAGGTCGGTGTGGATTATGTCGCCATGGCCGCCGCGGGCGTCATAGCCAGTATTCCTCCGGTTTTATTCGCGCTCATATTCCAGAAATACATTGTCCAGGGGTTAACTGCCGGCGCCGTGAAGGGATGAGTGGTATCGGCATAACTATTGTGAACTACCCTTTTAAGGGAAAGGAGCAGGCATGAAAGGGATTACGTTTTCTAT
>DYRD01000089.1:6513-9016 GCA_020718905.1 Syntrophus aciditrophicus
TTAAGGGAAAGGAGCAGGCATGAAAGGGATTACGTTTTCTATCGTAATGGCACTCGCGCTTGTCGTGGCGTCGGTTTTTTCTTCGGGTAATACCGAACAGGAAAAGATAACCGTCATAATGCCGCGGCATGAAATGGACTTGAATGGCGTTTGGGAAAAACAAACGAGGGAGTTCGAAAAAGCGTCGGGGATAAAGGTGGAGTTCATCCAAATGTCCTGGGACGAAGTGCAAACGAAGGTAATGACCGATTTGGCTGCCGGAGCGAAAACCTATGACGTTATCGAATTCGACAACGGCTGGGTCGCTAAGTTCGCCTCCGCAGATTGGGTGGAACCGCTCGATTCCTACGCCGATAAAGCCTATTTCGACAGTATCCTGCCTGGTCTGCTGAAAACCTTTACCGTCAAAGGAAAGATTCTCGGCGTGGTCTGGAACAATGATACCCGGTTTTTCTTCTACAACAAAGCCATGCTGGACAAGGCCGGCATATCCGCTCCGCCCAAGACCTGGATGGAAGTGGTGGAACAAGCGCAAAAATTGAAGAAAGCCGGAATCGCGGAATTCCCCATCGCGGAGTATTGGAATCAGGAATGGGCGTTGGCGAACTCCATCGCTTTCTACCTCTATAGTTTCGGGGCGAACTATTTCGACGAAAAAGGGAACATAACGATCAACAAGCCGGAAGCGGTGGCCGCGTTCCAGTTCATGACCGATATGCTGCGCAAGGACAAGATAGTCAACCCGTCCAGCGTGACTTTGTCGCAGGAGGCGGCCGCTGATCTATTCTACCGGGGATCTTCGGCCTTCTTCTTCCAAGGGCCGCCCAGTACCTATATCTATTCCAACGATTCTACCAAGTCTTCCGTCGTCGGCGACGTTAAAGTAGCCGAATGGCTTCCCGCTCAAAGCGTCGCGCTTCAAACCACGTTGACGCTGCCCGAGGCCTTCGCGATCCCAAAAATGAGTTCCAATAAAAAGGCGGCGTGGCAGTATATCAGCTATATGATTTCTCCGGAAAGGGATAAGGAACGGGCGGTCGAAATCGGCAGCCTCCCCCTCTTCAAGAATTTGTATACGGATCCTCAATTAGTTAAACTCTATCCGTATTGGGTGCAATTCGGCAAGCAGTCTTCTGTGGCGCGAGCGCTTCCGCTGGTCGACTGGTACGACGAGCTCGTGCAGACGACCATCGTCGCGGTCCAACAAATGCTTCTCGGCTCGAAGACACCACAAGCGGTCGCCGATGAACTGGCGACCTATTTGAACGGGAAACAGTACAACGGAATGACCCTGCACTAGGATTCGGTTTGAGCCTCCTGCGGCGAATAAAAAAACAAGGCTGAGTCTGATGGGGCTTTTTCAAAATGCAGACGCATTTTGAAAGAGCTTCCAAAGTCCGCGCTGATTTCGTAGCGTTTCTTGCTATTCGCATGGAATGCGAGAATCAGCAAAGACAATTTCAAAAACAATCGATTTTTGAAGTTGTCTCTGATATAAAGATAAATCCGAGAGAGGACTTGACGGCTAGTCGAGTCGCCCAGCCTTCTTTTAAGCGGGGAACAGGAGATGTCTGGAAAAACGATATTCGTCGGAGACGCGAATCTCGATTTAATCCTATCGGGGCTGGAGTTGAATCCGCAGGAAGATAAGGAAGTGTTCTGCGAGAATTTCAGCTCTGTTCTCGGGGGATCCTGTACGCTTACGGCGGCAGCGTACGCTCGGCTCGGCGGTTCTTGCGACTTTTGCGGCCTCCTTGGAGACGACGTGAACGGGAATTCCGTTAGGGCCGCCCTCGATGAGGCCGGGGTAGGCCTTGGCCTTTTACGGCGCCGAGCCGATCTTAAGACCGGCATTACTGTCAGTCTCGTACGCCAGGCAATGCGTACGCAGGTGACCTTTCCCGGTTGCTTGGCCGAGGTCGACGAAACGGACCTTGTATTGAAGGAACTAAAGCGTTATCAGCATATTCATCTATCTGGCCTCTACGGAACGAAAAAATTCCTGCCAAAGGTAACGAGCGTCCTCAAAGCGGCTCGGGAGGCCAATATTTCGACATCCCTGGACACCCAGTGGGATTCTTCCGAAAAGTGGAAGTACGCCGATGAATGGTTGCCGCTTTTATCCTTTCTTTTCGTGAACAACGCCGAGGCCCTTTCCTTGGCCAGGCGTTTCGGAGGCCTGACGCCGAGAGACTGCGATTGGCAGGAGACCTGGACCTGCCTTCGCGCCCTAACACCGGCTCCGATAATGAAACTGGGCCCGAAGGGCGCTTACGCCGAGGGGAAGCTCTACCCGCCTTTCGAACTCGCGAGCGTCGTGGACCCCACTGGCGCCGGCGATAGCTTTGCCGCCGGATTCTTGTACGCGCTCATCGAGACCGGCTCGACCTTCGATGGTGCTATATGGTACGCCCAGGCCGCCGGGACGCTCGCGTGTAGTTTCGAAGGCGGAAGTTCTGCCGCGTTCACTAAAGAAAGAGTTCAAGGTATTCTCAACCAAAAA
>DYRD01000241.1 GCA_020718905.1 Syntrophus aciditrophicus
GCGTCCTGCAAACCGCCATCGGCGATATCCACGCCGAGACCGGCGGCGATATCCTGCTTGGAGACTATGGCTCCATTCGCACCACTGGCCGGATGCCGATCTACGACACAGATGACAACAAGAATGAATCCGGAGAAAACTATCAAAATTATTACGCAACGGCCGTAACAACCTATAATAACAGTAATAAAAAAACAAAAGATAAAAACACACTCAGTGCTGCGATATACAATCGCTCACAGCTATTCTGGTTATACCGGGACGGTGGAGATATCGCCATACGCGCCGGCGGCAAGATTCAGGGGACAAAGAAGACAATCACTACCGCCGGCTGGGAAGGTGAGTATAAAGACTATGGAGCCACAACTAACCGGTGGAGCGCCAGTTATACCCCATCTTCTGATTCCATCGCTACCCTGGGCGGCGGCAACATTAATATTGAAACCGGCGGGGACTTTCTCACCCAGGCCGCAGCGATGGGCCAGAATGACGAGGCGGCCTTGAAAATTCTTGCCAAGGGCGATCTTGACGGCCAGTTCCTGACCATGCGGGGAGAATCCCTGCTTTCAACGCTGGGCAGTTTCTCGACTTACACCTTTGACAAAACACTCAATAAGTATATCACAACCACCGGCATCGGCATGGCCGATGTCAGCCTCACAGTCCAGGCCATGGGCAGCGTGGCGGCCGCCGCCATCTATAATCCGACGCTGGCCAACAAAGATATTACAAACACTATAACCTCGGCGAATACACTGCCTTCCTATCTTTCTTACAGTGCCGAGAGTAAGGCCAGCCTCAACGCCTTCTTCGGCAGCGCTCTGCTCGCCGGCACCGATAATTACTCAAATTTATCTTATTATACAACTAATTTAGAACTCTACAGAGTTCTGCCCGGCAGCCTGTCCATGCGCGCCGAAAGGGATATTCTCTTCCCCAATGTCTTTGATTTTATAATGGCCCCGGACCCGGATGGCAACCTTGAACTTATTGCCGGCCATGATATCCAGGGAAGATACTTTAACTCTGGTTCCGGTTCATCTTCCACCTCCCTGCTCATGTCCGACGCCCCCATGAGCAATTTTTATGATGAGACTAAAAAAGAATTCATAACTACCCGGTTGCCCAAAGAAATTCTTGATCAATGGCTCACCCAACACAGCCCCGATCAGCCCCTGCATAAGGGTGACGGGATCCCCGTCCATGTAGAGGCCGGCAACGATATCTCCAATATGGACTTTACCCTGGCCAAAAAGGCTGAAATCATCGCCGGCCGCGATCTGTTAGATATCCGCTATCTCGGTCAGCATATGGATAGTGACGATGTGAGCATTCTCGCGGCCGGCCGCGATTTTCTGCAGTTGGAGGTCAACCGTACCACAATGGATGAACCGGACAAAGTTGTGCCGTATCAAGGCATTACCCAGGCCGGACCGGGTTCCCTTTTTGTAATAGCCGGCAATAATATCGATCTTGATAATTCCAATGGAATACGGTCCATCGGGAACACTGAGAACCAGACCTTGCTGGATTCGACTATCGATCCATCCGCCAGCGGTCGCATTAAGGGGAGCGACGTAACCGTCATTGCCGGTTATAAAATGAAACCCACCCCAGCTCAATTACAGGAATTTATCTCCTCGATGAAAGGAGTCTCTTATCTTTACACGGTAGCTAAAGGGATATCAGACAGCGCTGACAAATCTACGGCCGAGATTTTGCGAGATTTTCTTGCCGGCGACAAAAGTTACGAAGAGGTGGAAGGACAGCTTTTCACCACCAAAGGGGAGAATGGGGAGGAAACAAAACCAAACAAGGATTTAGCCGCCTTTC
>DYRD01000242.1 GCA_020718905.1 Syntrophus aciditrophicus
AACATCGTGTGCCACGTAACCGCCCAGCCGGTAGCGTTGCGCAAGATCCACCATTCGCGGGGAGCGTCCCTCTTCCGCATAATAAACCGCAAACGGACGCTGATGCTTCAGTGCAAAAATGGCCCCGTGAAATGAGTCGGTGTACACAAATTTTGCATTCGCAATCAGATACAGCCATTCCGCCGGGCCAGCCTCCCAGATTTTAATATCCGCCCACGGGGCCAAATGCGGCCGGTTCGCACTCGGAATGACGGCCACCACCGGGATATTCCCGACCTTCGCGCGAATGGCCCGGATCGCTTTTTTATGTCCCCCGGCAATTTCTTTGCCCAGCGTGTACATCAAAATATAGTCCGGACACGGCAGTTCGACTTTTTGCTGAACATCGCTGAGATCGGTCAACAGCGTGGGGTCGGCCACGACCGGCACCGTCCTTCCGATGACTTGCTCTATGATTTTTTTTGAGAAATCGTTTCGTACGGAGATGTGATCAAAGCGGGAAAGCCATTCTTTAATCTGCCCGATCCGTTTCTGCGGCTGTTCTATATGTCCGCAACACGGCGCATAGCTGATGCGTTTCCCGTTATAGGGCGCGCCCCATTCAAGAAAAAAGGGCGCTGCCTGAGCAAAATGCCACACCTGATCGCTGCCGGTGATCAGCGCATCATAACCGGATACCGCAGCGGCAATCTCTGCCGGCGAGGTGCAGGCTCGGGAGAAGGTGAACTGTTTTTCGCGAAAAGCGTCGAAGACCTGCTTCATTCCGGGGCCGTGCCGGGCCGCGATCCACTTCTTTGGTATATTCTGAAACATCTGACCCTGTTTGATGCCCCATCCTTGATATAAACGAGGATAATCGCGAAATCCTTTTGGCACATACCGGATAACATCCGCCTCTACCCCCAGATTGCGCAATGTGCGATAGAGAGCCAGACACTGGAGTGCCGCGCCGTAATTACACCCATATTGAAAGGTAAAAATTCCGGCTTTCATTGTTTTATTCCCTTTGCCACGGATGTCTAACCCCGCTGATTGCCCCCGACTGGCTGACCGCTGACTTCTGTCCTCTGACCTCCGCCGCCCGTCTTACGCCAGCGGTCACTTCCTCAACAGGGACGGATGCAACATCCGCTTCCATCCAAAAAAGAGTGCTTTGGTCTGAATGGGGATCAGATAGCGATACGGCTTTATAAACAGGTGGGAGAAATATCCGGAAAACGCGACCGTTATGACCGTTGCAATGGCCGACCCGACAATGCCCCATACCGGGATCAGCAGATAATTGAGAGCCACACTCACAACGCAGCCGATGATATTGCGGGCCACGGCATACCGTTGAAGATTTTGAATAATTATCAATTGCCCTGAAGCGGCAGACAGTGCCATAAAGACAGCTTTCCATGCCATGATTTGAAGCACCGGGATCGCGCTCAAATACTTCTCACCGTATAGCAGCCGGATCACAGGAGCGGCCGTCACCGACATGGCCAGCGCCATGGCGATGGCACTCCACACCATGATGTCCATAAACTGCTGCCGCTTTTCATGATAACGAGCGAGGTCTTCCTGATGCGCCTTTACCAATAAGGGCGTCACGGTCTGCGCGATGACCATCGGAATAAAAATTGCCAGTTCCGTAATTTTTGCGGCTACAGAAAACTGCCCGACGGAGGCGTTGTCCATCATGTTGCGGATCATGACGGCATTGATCTGCTGGTAAATAATCACCGCAGTTCCGGAAAGAAGCAGCGGAAACGATTCTTTGATCAACATCCGGGCAACGGAAAGATCCACCTTCCATGCGCGAACCGATCCGGCTTT
>DYRD01000243.1 GCA_020718905.1 Syntrophus aciditrophicus
ACTTGCAAAAAACATTTTTTCGCAATCATAATTGTTGCATTGATGGGATTAAGCGGTCGTTGAAAAATAATATTTACGATTTCCTTGGCGATATGACATAATTCCATTCGCCATGGAATTCGTCCCTGTCGATCCTGATGGCCTCGAACTCCGCCTTGCCCACCTTTACTTTAAGCGGATAGCTCCGCTTGTCCAGCCCGCTTTTTATCTTCAGCCCCATATTTGTGCTTGTCGCGGCGATAAGGTTCACGATCACCTCGTATGTCAGCAATGGTTTTCCGCGCCAGTTCATGGAGATGAACGAGAACATCCGGTGCTCGATTTTGTTCCACTTGCTGGTGCCAGGGGGGAAATGCGACACATGCACCGATAATCCAGTCTCGTCCGCGAAATCCTGCAACTCCTTCTTCCATAGGCGGTTTCTGGACCCGTTGCTTCCCCCGCCGTCGGCGGTGATATAAAGCCCGGACGCGGCGGGATACCGCTCCTTCCCCATCCGCTCCCACCATGTCCGGACCGTCTCGACGGCGAAGGCGGCGGTGTCGTGGTCGATCCCGACATTCACCCATCCCTCGTTGTTGGCCACATCATATACCCCGTATGGGGTGACCCGCCCAAGCTCCTTGTCTATGAAATCATACACACGGACCTCCTCCGGCCGCCCCTTTGGCCGGTATTCCCTGCCGGCGTTCTTGAAATCCCCGACCAGCTCCTTCTTCTTGGCGTCGACCGAGATCACCGGAAGACCTTTCGATTGAAACGCCTGCGCCTGCCGGTTGATGAACTCGAACTGGTCGTCCCTGTCGGGATGGGCGCCGCCCTCCTTCGACTTCTTGTTCGACTGCAGCGTGTATCCGAGTCCCTTCAAAAGACGCATGACTGTCTTCGGGCTGGCCTTGTGCCCCGTCCTCTCAAGCTCGGCGGACAGCACGCGCAGCCCCTTCCGGGTCCAGCGCAGCGGCGTCTCCGGATCTCCCTGCGTGTACGGCTCGATCAGCTTCTCCAGCCCTGTGACCAACGCCGTGTCCAGCTCCTCCGCGGCCTTCCTGCCGCCGCCCGCGCGGCGCTGCCGGGGTTTCGCCGGATCCACGGAGGGGATGGACGACAACTCGTCGATTCCAGCGTAGATGGTCGGACGGGAGAGGCCGCTCGCGGCAGAGACGGCGGTGATGCCGCCATGGCCGAGCTCAAGCGAGACAACGGCGGCCAGCAACCTTCTCTGCCTCTCTCCAAGATGCCCGTTCAATCGGTCGAACAACCTGCGCAGATCCATGATTCATCCTCCGGTTATGTTGAACCAGGAAGAATATACCACATCCACGCCTAAATGTAAAGTTTATTTTTCAACAATCCCTATGTTTATCCAGCCACCGTAGGAGACTGTTATCACATTACATATCCTATATGGATGCCGATACAATTAATGAGGAGAAAATATAAATGCGATCCTCAAGAAGGGCTTGTTTTAGTGTTTCTTCCATTTTCCGTAGTTGACCTACCAATTGCCATGACTGTTGATACCATATACCTGCCACATGACCTATATGAGTATTCGCATTCTGATGATAAAAAATCTGAGCTAGATGAGAAAGAAAAATCTTCAGAAAAAGAAGAAGAAGAAATAAAATCCCAACAAGGCGCTTCACCGGACGGCTAACGCCGCCGCTGAGCTTGGTCGATAGGTTGCTTTAACATGGTGTTTTTAATGGCAGTGATAGCCAACCCTTTTGCAGCTTCTTCTGCAATTCTACCGCCGAAAACGGCACAAAGCTGCATACACATCGAAGTCATGGTTACAATGTCTGCTGCAATACCCAA
>DYRD01000090.1 GCA_020718905.1 Syntrophus aciditrophicus
AGCCGTAACGAAATCGAGATAAATGGCCATGTTATTTCGTAACGGCTCCTAAGCGCCGTCTGTGTACTCTGCCAAGAGGGCCATCGCCTTGTCTCTGATCCTGGTTAGCTCCGCCAGGGAGATAACGGTTGGTCTATGGCCTAAGGTGATTGAGTACTTCCCATTGATAGACACCACTGCCAACATTTTTTCCACTTGGATTATATAGCCCAAAGGGCCACGGAATCCTTCCAGGGTCAACCGGCCATATGTGACAGGCATCTTAAGGCGGCCAAGGTTAGAAAGAATATAACCGGATTGCACCTTTATATTGTTCAATGCCCTGACCATAATCCGGTCGAGGAGATGAGGGTGAACAAGACCAGCCAGGAGAATTTTGCCGAACATTGTCTGGTCAGTTATGCTCTCTTTTATTGTGAGGTGAAACTGCCGGGCGTTCTGCCAAAAATCCTGATCAGGGTTGTAACGACAGAGGATATAAGCGTCAGAGGCATACATGCCAAAATCGGTGCCGACCTTGGTATTCAGCCTGTTGCGCACACTGACCGGGGTATAAACCTGCTGGTAGATTTTGTTTCCATCACCCTGGATATAATACTGGGCAGCCTGAAAGAGGGCGGTCAAGGCCGAATGCTCTGACACCTTATTCCTGCGACAGGCCTTGTGCAGAGCGGCGGTCTGCTCCTGACTGATCTCCCAATAGAGCATATTGATCCTCTCCTTGCTCACAGCGGCGGGATCAGCTAACGGTTTGATTATTTTGCCAAAAAGAAAATTAGCAGGGACCAGCAATGCCTTCAACCACCAGGGCACGGTAACGGTGGACGGCACCATGCTGTTGTCAAAGACAATGTCAGCGCTTGCTTTGACCAGCTCTTGCTGTCCGCTCAGGCAGTAGAGGAGATCGCGGACCAGAAAGGTCAGGGCCAGCGCATCGCAGATGGCGTGATGGCCGCAAATAATGAGAAAAACAGCGTCGCCCAGATGTAAAAGAACAGAACGGAGCAGAGGTTGCCCGGTATTGGCCACAAAAGGGGTATCCTGTTCATCGAGGCCCACATCCTGCCAGCTCTCCTCGCCCTCTCCCGCTACCTCACGCACCGGAATGGCGGCGCAACCGTCACTGGTAAAGAAAAGCTCCGGCCCCTTCGCCTCAAGATGAACGGCCAGCAGGGGATGTTTCTCCTGGAGAACAAGCCAGGCCTGGCGCAGCTCCGCTGCCTGGATGGAACCGCTGATTTTGGCGATGACAATAATATTGGTTGAGAAAACCCCCCGCAACCAGAGAGCCCTTTCCAGGCCGGTTAATGCTCTCTTCATGGCTTAACCCCGGGCCGCAGGGTCATCAGGTAGCCGACAAACTCATTGATGGTCGGGTATTCAAAGAGCAGGGTGGGATAAAGCTCTATTGCCATAGCCTCCTCCACCTCCCGGATCAGGGCCATGGCCAGCATGGAATCGGCGCCCAGTTCTAAAAAATTCTTATCGGGATCCAGATCCTCCGGGGCCATCCCCAGTTTTGCGGCCAGCCGCCGGGTGATATCGGTTAACAGATCCCCATCGGTCAGACCGGCAGGCTTCGGCCCCTCCTCTATCTGGCCTCCCTCTTCTCCAGGGCTGGCGTTCTCTTTATCCTCCTCCCCCCCGCCGGAGGAATCGGGCAGGGATAAAACCAGCCGGGCCGGAAGCAAGGGTTGGAGGTAGCCCGCCAATTCGTTGATGGTGGGATATTCAAAGAGCAGGGTGGGATAGAGTTCAATGGCCAACGCCTCTTCCAGATCGCGAATAAGACCAATGGCCAGCATGGAATCGGCGCCCAGTTCCAGAAAGTTCATCTCGGGATCAAGGTCAGCGGCCGCCATCTCCAGTCTGCCAGCCGCCAGAACAGTTAAATAGTGCTCCAGGCTCACCGGAGCCGTAGCCTTGATACCTGACTCCGCTGCGGGAACCTTGGCCGCATCTTCGGTCCGGCAGGATTCTTGCAGGGGAACAGCAACCCTGGCCCCTTCCCTGATACGATTAAGGATATCCGCAGCGGCGGCGCCAGAGCCGGCCAGATGCGGGACAAAGGCCAGGCTGGCTGCCGCTGGCTGGGCCAGGATCTGGCCAAAGGCCTGCATCCCTTCGCCACTCTGGATGGCCCGCAGGCTGTTCCTGGCCATGAAATCCTGGACCAGACCACTGGCCTGCCGCCCCAGAGACCACTGCCCCCATTGGATGGAACGGCTGCGTCCCTTCCCTTGCCGATTTGTGCCAGCGGCAAAATTATCCAGAAAACAGTTTGCCGCCGTGTAGTCTCCCTGGCCAATATTGCCAAGCACACCGGCCAGAGAGGAAAACGAGACAAAAAATTCCAGGGGTTCCTGACTGGTCAGGCGGTCAAGCAGCAAGGCGCCCCAGACCCGGGGGGCCAGCACCCGCACAAAGGAGTCCCAGCTCTTCTGGGCGATAAAGCCATCCTCCAGATGCAGGGCGGAGTGAATCACCCCGTAGATATCCCGCCATTTACTCTTGATCTGGCGGTACTGGGCCGCCATGACCGCCGCATCGCTGACATCGCCGCTGAGATAGAGAACCTGGCAACCCGCCGCCTCCAGACGCATGACAAAGCGGATTTTCGCCGCCAGCTTCTCATCAGCGGCCAACAGGCAGGAATCATATTCCTGGCGGGGGGGCAAGGGGGTGCGACCGCTGATGGCCAGCCGGCTCACGCCATTTCGGACCAGATGCAGGGCGCATTCCGCCCCGACTCCCTGCAAACCACCGATAAGCCAGTAGGCATGATCCTCGCTGAAACGCAGTTCCTGTCGTTGCTCCTCCTCAGGCCGCCAGGGGACAAGCTTGTTGACGAAGCGTTTTCCAGCCCGATAGGCAACCTCCAGAGGGCCCGGGTAACCGAGTTCCGCTATGGTCAGCGCGGCAATAACCGAATTTGAATGTTCGGCGGAAAAGTCCACGCTGCGAATCTGCATACCAGCCATCTCCCGGGCCATGGAGCGCAGAAAACCCGTGCTCAGGCTCCTGGCCATATCACCCTTCTCCCCCTGATGGACCAACTGACCATTGCTGGAGAGATAAAAAAGGGCGGGGCGCAACTTGCTCTTGCTCAACGCCTTGAACAGGGTAAAGAGGCGGCGGACCGAACCGGTCAGATCAGTGAGGGCAAGGGGCTCGCCCTGCTCAGAGGAAGAATTACAGTCAGCACAGAGGATTATACCGGCCAGCGCAATTTTTTCCTGGCTCAGTTTGCCAAAAAGGAGCTGATAATCATCCTCCTCATATTCAGCAAAGGAGGCCGTGGCCCAGGAGGGCTCAAGCACCTGACACCCCCGATCCTGTAGTTGCCTCTTTATCTTGGCCCCGGCCCGGCGCTCATCCCCCAGCAGCAGCCAGCTGCCCGGCGCCAATGCGCCATAATTCCCACGGGCCTGCTCCTGCCAGGCCAACTGAAAGAAAAAGGAGTTATCCTCCGCCGTTTCTTCCGGCAGGAGCATGACGGCAAGTCCCCGCACCTCAACGCAGATCTTGCCCAGACGATTAACAATATCAATATCAAAATGAAAGCGATCATCATGGTGAGAGGGCAACCGGCGAATATGGGCAAAGGAATCGCTCAAGCTGAGGCGGTGATGGATATGAATCTCCTGGATCCCCGTTGGCAAAAAGGCCGCGACCTCGGGAAGGCAGGCCGCCACGGCCTGCAGGGCAGAGCCAAACAGACCGGGATGAAGGATACAGACCGCATCCGCCGAGGTTGACTTATCCACATTCAGCTCGGCAATGGCCTCCTGCTCACCGACATGGAGACTGACCAGATTCTGGAAATATGGCCCGTAATGAACCCCTGCCCGGCGGAATTGGCCATAGATTTCAGCAGGATCCACAGAACGGGGGCAGCGGCCAATAATGGCGTCAATATCAAGACTGTCAGAGGTGCTGCTCTCCACCACCCCCAGAGTCCCAGAGGTAAAGAGATCTGGGGCCTTGTCCGAGGCCCGCCGCATATTGCCGGTAATCACCTGAAAGGCCCGCTCATCACCTGTCCCGGTGAAAAGTATCTCCACAATGTTCTCTGGGGACCATGGCCCGGAAAAAGATACAGATTTCAAACGATTGGCAGAGTAGCCATGGGATCTGAGAAAACAGGAAAGGAGCAACTCGCACTGACCGGCCGCTGACATGGCGGCCTGACCATGGATGGTGTAATCAATCCCCAATGGCGAACCGCTATCATGGCAGATGGCGAACCTGTCCACGGCAATTTTCCTAATCATGGACTCAAAGGGATAGATAGCCTGATCCGGGCTGAGCCAATATTCCTGGCGCTGAAAGGGGTAATTGGCAATCGGCGCCACCCGGTTGGCAGAGCCTTGTTCATAATGACCACCCCAGTCCGGGGTAAAGCCCTTGCTGTAGAGTGTCGCCAGGGTGCCCAGGAGATGGCCATGCTGATCAGGATTTTTCCGGGGATTGGCCTGCGAGGAATGGACCTGGCAATCTTTGCCAACTATCTTGGCCGTTAAGACCGCGAGCTGATCCTTGGCGCCAATCTCCAGAAAATCATGGTAGCCATTCTGGACTAAACACTGGATGCCATTGAGAAACTGGACCGGTTGCCTGATATGTCGTAGCCAATAATCATGATCTACCTCATCGGCAGCCACAAAACTCCCGGTCAGATTTGAGACAAAGGGCATGATGGGAGGATGAAAGGATATGCCGCTAATGGCCTGGGCAAATTTTTCCAGCATCGGCTCCACGAGGGAAGAGTGAAAGGCGTGGGAGACCTGGAGCCTGGTGGAATTCAAACCACGAAGTCTGAGACTGGCCAGGCATCTCTCCAGTTCGGATATTTCCCCGGACAGGACAATATTCTCAGGGCCGTTATGGGCGGCAATATCAAGAGCAAAACCCTCGGCCAGGACCTTCTCCATCTCCTCCCTGCTGGCAAAGACAGCGGCCATTCCGCCCCCGCCAGGAAGACCGGCCATCAGCCGCCCCCGCATCACCACCATCTGCAAGGCATCCTCCAAAGAGACAATGCCAGCGATCACAGCCGCAACATACTCCCCAACACTATGACCCATCACCGCTGCCGGTCGCAGGCCCAAACCCTGCCAGTAGAGAGCCAGGGCCATATCCATCACAAAGGTAAGAGGCTGGGTCAACTCGGTTTTATTGAGCTCCTCCTGGGAATTACCGGCGCAGATCAGTTGAACAATATCATGATCAAAATAGGGGGCGCTCAGCTCCTGACAGAGATCAACCGCCGCCCGGAACATGGGCTCGTGGTCATAAAGCGCCTTGCCCATCGCCGGAAACTGCGTCCCCTGGCCGCTACAGAGAAAAACAGTCTTGGGATGACGCCGCCCCGTGCCTCCGTAATACAGGCCATGCTGCAACAACCTGCTGGCGGAATCTTGCAGGTTGCAGGCCGTTAACTGGGCCAGGGCCTCTTGCCGGGAACGAGAGACCAGGGCCAGGCGCTGCTCCTGGAAATGGGTTTTTCGGGCATTCAAGGTGTAAGCAAGATCCGCCAGGGAAATGGAATTCTCGGCCAAAAGTCTGGTCAGGTGGCTTATTTTCTCCTCCAGAGCCCCCTGGTTATGGGCCGAAAGAGTGAGCAGAACCGGCCCCTCCCCCTGCTCCGCCATCTCCTCCTGGCTGGTCGGGGCAATAAACTCCTGGACGACAAGATGGCAGTTGGTGCCGCCAAAACCAAAGGAGTTAATGCCGGCCAGCAACGGCTCGCCCTGTCCCTTGCCCGGCCAAGGGCGCGCGGCCTTGTTGACAAAGAAAGGTGTTTGGGCGAAATTAATGCTCTTTTTCTCCTGACTGCAATGAATAGAGGGCACTAACTGTTGATGCTGGAGACAGAGAACGGTTTTGATGAGACCGGCTATGCCCGAGGCGGCCAGCAGATGGCCAATATTACTCTTTACCGAGCCAATGGCGCATTGCTGTCTGGCCATGTCGGTAAAGACCTGACTCAGGCTCCGCACCTCAATGACATCGCCAATCTGGGTGGCCGTGCCGTGGGCCTCGATATAGGAAACCTTCTTATGATTCACACCGGAGTTACAGTAGGCCTGACGGATAACATCGGTCTGGGAGTGGGGATTGGGCGCCATCAGCCCCAGAGAGTGGCCGTCGTTATTCATTGCCGAGCCTTTAATGACGGCCATAATCGTGTCGCCATCCCGCAAGGCCCGCTCGAATGGTTTGAGCAGAACAACGCCTCCACCCTCACCCGGCACAAAGCCATTGGCCTCTTCATCAAAGACGCGACAAACCCCATCCGGCGACAGGGCGCCCGCCGCGCTGAAAAAGATATACGGGGTTTCGTTGAGGTTCAAATTGATCCCCCCGGCCAAGGCCTGCTCGCACTCCCCGCTCCGCAGACTTTGACAGGCCAGGTGGATTGCGGCCAATGACGAAGAGCAGGCGGTATCCACCACCAGGGCCGGTCCTCGCAGGTCAAAGAAATGGGAGACCCGGGCGGCAATCATATTGAGCAGGTTGCCGGTGGCCGTGCTGGGCCGAATGGTAATCTGCCCCGCCTCCCGAATAAACTGCTCGGTATAACCAATAAAGCTGGCGCCCACGAAAACACCGGTCCGGCTCTTGCTGACATCGGCATACCCCCCGCTGTCAAAGGCCTCCCAGGCAAGTTCCAGGAGAAGGCGTTGCTGGGGATCGAGATGATCGGCCTCTTCGGGTGGGATATTAAAAAATTTCGCATCAAAATGGCGGACATCAGCAAGAAAACCGCCCCATTTCGAGCAGCTCTTGTTTTTATCACTGCCGCCCCGACTGTAATGTTTGCGAATATCCCACCTGTCCTGCGGCGTCTCGGTTATGGAATCCACCCCGTTGTGCAAATTATTCCAGAACTGTTCGAGCGTATTGGCCCCGGGGAAACGACAGCTCATCCCCACTATGGCAATATCCCGGCCCTGGCCGGGAATAATTGCCGCAGCTTGGCTGCCAGCGCAAGAGATGTGCGAAAATTCATCACGGTGGGCATGAATATAGTCCACGATGCCGGCAATGGTATTGGCCCTGGCAAATATATGCTGGGGGATCTGACAGTTAAGGCGCTCCTCCATCTTGCCGATCACCTCAATGGCCTTTAATGAGGTTCCGCCCAATTCGGCGAAGGTATGATTGCGACTTATCCGATGGGCCGGGATACCAAGGGCCTCCGCCCAAAAATCACGCAACATATCCACGCACTTGTCCGTAGAAGGAAAGAGCTGGCTGAACAAATTCTGAACACCGGCGGGTCGTGATGACTCAGCGGAACTCTCGCCGCCATGACCTGCTGCCGCCCCCCCGTGGACGAGCATGGAGAGATAGAGGACGGTGGCGCCATCGAAATCCCCCTGATGAAAACGCTCCAGCAGTTTATACCGTTGGATTTTGCCACTGCTGGTCTTGGGGATATCACGACGATTAATGATGGTGATAAAATCGGGGGCAAAACCAAAGACCTCATTGATCTCCTGACCAACGCTGAGCATGAGCGGCTTTGCCGCTTTCAGAAGATCGTCGCCCTTGGCCTTGAGGTAGTTTTTTTCAACCGCCATGAACAGGACTACGCGCTCCTTCCCCTCTTCCCGGTAACCCACCACGGCAATCCCATTGCCGTCAACACCCTGCTTGCCGGCCACCACCTCTTCCAGGTCGTGGGCATAAAAATTCTGACCATTGATGAAAATGATATCCTTGGCCCGACCGGTTATGGTGAGCCGGCCATCCTTGACAAAACCCAGGTCGCCGGTCCGAAACCAGCCCTCGCAAAAGCTCTCCCGGTTGGCCTCGGGGTGGCGATAGTAGCCGCTGGTAACATTGGGGCCCTTGATCTGGATATTACCGATATATTCAGCAGCCAGGGGCTGATCATCATCAGTCACGATGCGGATTTCCACCCCGGCCACCGGCCCCCCCTCATCCACCAGGAGGGTGGCCTCGCGGGCCGACTCATCAACAAAACGAATTTTATCGCCCACAGCCAGGGCCATGCGACTCAAGGCAAAGGGGGCCGGCAATTCTTCGGGTGGGGGGAAGGTCACGGCCAGACTGGCCTCAGCCATGCCAAAGACCGGAAACATGGCCCGGGGATTAAGGCCCGCCAAGGCAGCCAGGCGGTCCAGAAATTCATTCATCACCTCGACGGATATGGGTTCTGCCCCATTAAAAATCAGCCGCAGGGAGTGCAAATCAAGCTCCCTGAGCTGACTGTCACTGATCTTTTCCAGGATCCACTTATAACCGAAATTAGGGCTGGCGGTGATGGTCAGACGATGGTCAGAGATCTTCTTCAGCAGCAAAAACGGCCTTTTGATAAAGGTAAAGGCCCGCATATAATAGGACTTCGCTCCACTGAGGAGCAGGGAGAGGTGGCCGCCGATCAGCCCCATATCGTGATAGAAGGGCATCCAGCTGATGCCCTTGTCAGCGGGGGAAAAACCAGCTCCCCGGACAATGGCATGCATATTGGCCAGCAGATTGGCATGGCTCAACATCACGCCCTTGGGATTGCCGGTGCTCCCGGAGGTAAACTGGAGAAAGGCCAGATCTTGTGGCTTAACCTCATGAAGTCTGGCCGACTGCGGATCCAGGCGGAGCTGGTCAGGTCTGAAAATCTTATCCGCAACACCCTGGCCGTCCTGATCGTTGATGTTGTTTTGCAGCGTCGCAGCCAGCTCTGGCGGGATATTATCCAGCAACAACAGGGGAAAATCGAGGAGACGGTATATCGTGAGAAATTTCTGGAAGGTTTTATGGCCAGGATCGAAGGAGACCGCCGGGGCAATGGGCGCCGGGATAATTCCACCCAGGATACAGGCCCAGAAGGCCTGGAGGAAATCATACTTG
>DYRD01000244.1 GCA_020718905.1 Syntrophus aciditrophicus
CAGATTCGGACTTGAGGATTTCACCCGGACGGGTGTGGTGGCCATCGAAAAGGGGTCTGACGGGGGCCGACGATTCACCAGCACACCGCCGGCTCTTTTTTTGACCTGACTGACCGGGTGGTTCAGTAATGCCGCATCGGATCGAATTTTGGCGGACAACCGCTCGATGATTGCCGTCTCTATTGCCTGTGTGTTCATGAATGAGCGCCGACTCCGATTTTTCTTTCGGAGTATAAGAAAGCCAGTACCGAGCCTGCGGTTGACAAGGAGATGACAAGGTAGAGACCAAGCAGGTTTCCACGGGCCAGTATGAAAGTGGCCAGCATCGGCCCGGCGCCGTTTCCGGCAAAACGGGCGGAGTTAAGAAAGCCTATTTTCGCCCCGCCGACGCCTCCGGCAAATTCGGACATGACCAGGGAGATGACCGCGGCAATTGCCCCTGTCTGGAGCATCCGCACCGCCGCAAAATAAAAAACCCCGGGGGCGAAATACATAACCATCTGCATGAATGCTGAAAAAAGGCAGGCGGCGGCAATGGTTCGCTTGATCATGGCCGTCGGCGTCAGTTTGCTTATCAGGTAATTTCCCAGAATTGCCGTTGCCGTATAGCCCATCATGATAAACCCTGCCGCCTTCAGGGCATCGTCTCCCTTAAGCGAAAAACCACCCAGTATATTCGGAAGAATGGATGGCAGGAAAGTCAGGTTGATTGTGGCGATAAAGCTCAGCGCCCATCCGAAGGCAACTTTTCGGTTGGATGCTGCATCCTTTTCGGCAATTATTTGTTTCGGGGCAACATCGTCAACGTACAAGTGGCAGAGCAGGAGACTTCCCCCCATTAAAGCGGAGGATATGATAAACGGGGTCAGGTATCCCAGATGGATGACGAGGTAGGCGCCTACCGGAGGCCCGAGCAACTGGCCGGCTGTAATCGAATTCTGGTAAAGGCTCAGATTTCCGGCCAGGTTGCTTCGGCTGGAGTGCCTTGATATCATGAAAAGACCAATGGTCGAAGCGCCGCCCAGCGCCCCCTGGAATATCCGGAGTGCCAGAAGCAGCGGCAGGCTTTTTGTGAATCCCATCAAAAGAACAGTGAGCCCGCTTAACAAAAAGACCCTTTCATACAACAACTTTGAGCTGAATCTCGAAGTCATGCTCCCCCAAAAGGGGGCTGCGGCGGCCATAAAGAACGAGTTGATGCCCATAATAAGCCCTATCCAGACCATCGTCTGGTCAGGACTGTATTTGCTGATGCTCAGAATGTAAAACGGCATGAACGAAAGGACAATGTTGATGCTGAAGGCAAAGCCGAACTGTGACAGAACAATGGAAAAAACGGCCACCCTGGCGGCGCCCGTTTTTTCACCCTCTTTCATGGTTTCTGTTGCCGGTTGCTTTTTCATGGATTCTTCTACAGAAAACTGGTGTTTAAAAGCAACAGAAAATCGGGCAGGTTCGGCATCCTGCCGTTGATATCCAGGCAGATGACTTGGCGGTTACCCTTCCTCGACAAAGGCTTCTTCTCTGGTTCTGGAAATAGACGGAATAAAAACAAGAAGCATGACCAAAAGGGATATGACCAGCAGGGTGGCGCTGATAGGACGTCGCAGGAAAACCATCGGATCTCCGCGAGAAATGAGCATGGCCCGACGGAGGTACTCTTCCATAAGCGGTCCGAGAATGAATGCAAGCAGCATCGGCGCTGGTTCGCAATCGAGCTTGACAAAGATGTATCCGACTACGCCGAATATGGCCATGAGGTAGATATCAAACTCGTTGTTGTTCAGGCTGAAGACCCCGATGGC
>DYRD01000245.1 GCA_020718905.1 Syntrophus aciditrophicus
GCTGAACTCCTCTTTCTCTCACCCAAAACCGTGGAAACCTACCGCAGCCACCTGATGCAAAAACTGGAAATAAAAGACCTGCCGGGCCTGGTCAAATTTGCCATCCAGCACGGTCTCACGTCCATTTGATCGCTTCCTGACAAAATCTTCCCCTTTTATCAAGGATAATGGATAAAACTATCAAACTTTCCCGATAGACGGATTGTCTATTCCGGTTTAGCCTACAATCATTGCCGAGGCTGCTTTCTTGTCCTCCGGCGTCTCTGTTTGCATATACCGTTTATAACCATTGCCTGATGACCCTTGCACGGAAAGGAGGAGAAGAGAAGGGGGGCATCCATTGTCTGACGCAGACGATTCTTCAGTATAAATCCAATTAAATCCGTTTTGAAGGAGGGAACACATGGGCTTAGCGGAAATATCTCTCATCGCCCTGGCCATTGCCGTGGCAGTAGCAATTTGGAGAAACACCAACGTCGGACCTCTCAGCCTGGCCATCGCGCTCGTCGTGGGGCACTACATGGGAGGAGAAAAAATAAAAACGATTATCGGCGGATACCCGGTGAATTTGCTGATCATGCTTGCCGGCATAACGTATCTGTTTTCGATCGCCAATGTAAACGGCACACTGCAAAAGTTGACCCAGTTTGCGATCAAGGGGGTCCGGGGCAATGTCGCGCTCCTGCCCATTGCCCTTTTTATTCTGGCTTTCGCATTGTCTTCTCTTGGTCCGGGTGCGATCACCATCTGTGCGCTGATGGCGGCGCCGTCGATGATGCTGGCATCCCAGGCGAGAATCCCCGCCTTTCTGATGGCGGTTATGGTTGCCAACGGCACACAGGCCGGCAATATGTCGCCGATCTCCGTTGCCGGCGTCATCGTCAAGGGCATCTCGGAGAAAATGCACTTCCCGGACTGGAGCATGATCCTCTGGCTGAACAGCCTCTTCTTTTTCTTTGCCATTGGCATCGGCGCTTATCTGCTCTTCGGCGGACTCAAGCTGTGGAAGGAACACCGCTCTTCGGAAAAAGCGGCGATTCTCAACATCACGATCGAGCCATTCAACACCTCGCAGCTCCTGACAATGGGCGGGATCGCCATTTTTATCATCGGCGTATTCTTTTTCAAGCTGGACATCGGTTTGGGAGGATTCCTCTTTGGCTCCATTCTGGTGTTGCTGAAAGCTGCGGAAGAGGATAAGGTGTTCAAGGCAATGCCGTGGAGCGCAATCCTGATGGTGACCGGGGTCACGGTCCTGATCCAGCTCATGAGCAAAATCGGTGGGATGGATTTATTTGCAAGCATCATGGCCAAGATGTCAACACCCTACACGGCCACGCTGGTGGTCGGCTTCTGGTCGGCAATTATCTCTGCGTACGCCAGCACCATTGGCGTTATCCTGCCGGCATTTGTGCCGATGGCGCCTGACCTGCTGGCCAAAATAGGCGGTACGGATCTGCTGGGGCTTCTTTCAAGCATCATCCTGAGTGGACATATCACAGACGTCAGCCCCCTCTCCACGCTCGGCGCCATTTTCATCGCCAACGCGACGGAAGATCAGGACAAGAAAAAACTCTTCAGAAACCTGATGATCTGGGGTCTGGCCATGTCACCGGTAGGCGCGGTCGTCTGCTGGCTCATGTTCACCGTTCTCGGCATTCCCTAAAGACAGGGGAGCGCCCAAAAATCGCAAAGAGGGTGAAAAACCCTCTTTGCCCCTTGTCTAACTCATGATCACAATGTAAATGACGATCCATAATATCAGAGGAGCTACCATGAATGAAAATTTGTATGA
>DYRD01000027.1 GCA_020718905.1 Syntrophus aciditrophicus
TCGACGCCCTCCCCAAGACGCCGACGGGCAAAATCCTGAAGCGGGAAATGCGGGTCCAGTACAAGGATAAATAAGCAAAGCAACTAAGGAGGTTTTCCCATCATGAAAGACGTAGTTATCGTATCGGCCTGCCGAACGGCGATTGGGGCCTTCGGCGGCACCTTGAAGGATTTCAACTTGTCGAGGTTGGGCAGCGTAGTGATGAAAGAGGCGGTGCGCCGGGCGGGGATCGATCCGGCAATGATCGGGGATGTGCGTTTCGGGTGCTGCCGGGAACCCGTGGACTCTTTGAATACGACGCGTATTTCGGCCCTCCTGGCGGGGATCCCCGAGGAAGTACCGGCAGTGACGGTCAATCGGGTGTGCATTTCGGGGATGGAGGCGGTTATTTCGGGGATGGCGATGATCCAGGCGGGGCTGACGGATACGGTCCTGGCCGGGGGCATGGAGCACATGTCAGGAATTCCCTATTCCGTACCGACAGCGCGCTGGGGGTGCCGCTTTCAGGATCAGGTATTCGTCGACGATATCGTTCACGCCCTCCATGCGGGCTCATATATCCTGCCGGGCCTGGAACAGGGTCCCATCAAGGAGGGAGAAATCGTGGAGCGCTTCCGCGGCAAACCCTATATCATGGGAATCACGGCGGAGCTCATCGCCTATAAGCACGGTCTGACCAGAGAAGAGATTGATACCGTCGCCCTCCGAAGCCACAACAATGCCGAACGGGCGACGGTGGAGGGAGACTTCCAGGAAGAGATCGTTCCCATCGCACTGCCCCAGAAGAAGGGGAAGCCGCCGCAGATCTTCGACAAGGACGAGCATTTTCGTCCTGGATTGACCATGGAGGATTTGGCGAAGTTGCCGGCGGCCTTTCTCAAAAAAATCGGCAAGGTCACGGCTGGTAACTCCTCCGGCGTCAACGACGGGGCCTCGGCCATGATCATCATGGCGGCGGATAAGGCGAAGGACCTGGGACTTAAACCGCTGGCGAGAATAAAGGCGGTGGGTTACGGCGGCAACCATCCCTCGGTGATGGGGCTCTCTCCTATCCCGGCAGTGGCAAATCTTCTGAAGAAGACTGGCTATAAGATCAGCGATTTCGAGCTAGTGGAACTCAACGAGGCCTTCGCCGCCCAGTACCTGGCCTGCGAACGGGAAATCGGCCTGAACCGGGAGATCACAAACGTCAACGGGTCGGGATGCGGTCTAGGACATCCCGTCGGTTCGACAGGCTGCCGGATCATGGTCACTTTGCTCCACGCCATGAAAAAACGGGGCAAGACCCTTGGCATGGCCACCCTCTGCGGCGGTGGCGGCGTGTCCATCGCCACGGTATTAGAAATACTGTAAGATGCGGGATTCTGGGAAGAAGCTAAACCGCAACCCTCCCGGCTAAAGCAGACCAAAGGGGGCTTACCCCTGATAGGCCCCTCCCTTTTGTTATCAGTAAATATTGAGGGGATGAGTTTTGTGGCCCGTGAGACCGTACTTTTTGTTCTTTCTCGTCAGCGTCGAAAGATCGATCTGCAGGATCCGGGCTGCTTCGGCCAGAGTCGGCGAGCTTTCCAGCGCTTTGCGGATCAGTTCTCTTTCCAGTGTGTCGAGGGCTTCTTTCAAGGGGCCTACAGGATATGAAGATGCCGGCGTATCGAGGCGATAAGCCTTCCTGATCTCTCCGGGGAGATCGTGACGGGTGATAACATCATCGGCACTCGTCACGACCATCCGTTCGATAGTATTGCGCACCTCCCGGACATTCCCCGGCCAGTCGTAATTCATGAGGGCGTTCAAGGCCTCAATGGAGAGAAACTTCCCCGTATTGTAATTCTGGTTATAGATCTTGAGGAAATGCTTGATCATGGGCAGGATGTCTTCCCGGCGCTCCCGCAGGGGCGGGATGAACATGGGAATAACATTCAGCCGGTAATACAGATCCTCCCGAAACTTCCGTTCCCGGACCATCTGTTCGAGATTCATGTTCGTCGCCGCGATAATCCGGACATCGATGGGAATCGTCGCCAGTCCCCCCAGGTGCTTGATCTGCCTGTCCTGGAGAACATTGAGGAGCTTCGGCTGTAGCTCAAAGGGAAATTCGCCGATCTCGTCCAGAAAGAGGGTGCCTCCGTTGGCCCGCTCAAACATCCCCTGCTTGCCCTGGGTCCGGGCATCCGTGAAAGCCCCTTTATCGTAACCGAAGAGTTCCGACTCGAGGAGATTGGCCGGGAGGGCCGCACAGTCGATCTTCACAAAGGATCCGCTGTTCTTGCGGCGGCTCTGGTAATGGATGAATTGGGCCAGGACGTCCTTGCCGACACCGGAAGGACCCGTGATCATGATGGTGGCGTCAGAGCCGGCTACTTTCTTGGCCATGGTTAAGGTGCGCCGGAAATCGGTGCTCTGGCCGATAAAAAATTTATTGGTGCTCCCGAGGGTTTCTTCAAGGTACTCAATCCTTTTTTTGAAACGCTCGATCATTACCTGGGAGTTCTTCAGTTCCTCGCTGATCAGGTTGAGTTCCGTAAGGTCCCGGAGGGTGCTGACGACGGCCGCCGGGATGCCGTTGTCCCGCCAGAGCATCGCCGCCGTGACCAGAAGCTGTCTGCCGCTGGGATACAGGACAAGCCGGCTCCGGGTTTGGAAATCCTGGATCACCTCGAGGTTTACCGCCCGGGGCACCCAACTGTTCTCAATCATGTACTGGGTATGGCGGCCTACCATCTCCTGGCGGTTGATCCCCGTAATCCGCTCGAAGGCCTCATTGGCCATAATGTAGAATCCCTCGTGATCGGCGATGTACATCCCGTCATGGACCGACTCGATGAGGGCCCGGGCGATGCTGAGGGTTTTTTGCGAAAATCTTGCGTGCATGAACAGTGCTGCTTTCTTAAATAATGGTTTCTGCTTACACCCAAAGGCACATTTTTACAAGAACGAGAGAAACGATCCTGACGGCTAAGGTCACGGCAAGGCATTTTCAGATCAGGCAGCAGGCGTCTTTTCCACCTTGACAGGCAGACTTGTGACCTCTATATGGTTCTGATCAGGAGGTTCAAGCCATGGATGCCTTTAATCGCGCCGCCCGGCAGATCTATGCGGACGCCCTCCAGTCGCAGCGCCTTATCAAGGGGCGCTCCCTGGAAGAACTAAAGCAAATAGCCCTGCGCCAGGAGGGGGTCATCCAGACCCAGTTCGGTTCCGTCGCCGCCGACTCGGAACCCATGTCCCGCTCCGCCCCCCATACCCGCAACAGCATCGATCATCCCTTCGGCGAAGCCGAGGAAGCCCTGGCCCAGCAGGCCGTCACGGTCCTGGGCGGGGGAGAGCGGATCATCGCCCTCGACACCATCATCGGCGACGGCCGGGACGGTGTCACCGTCCGCTTTCTCATTCCCGAGCAATACGCCCAGATCGCCTACGGTCTGAAGCTGCTCTTCGACCAGCCGGCGGCCCGGACCGTGGAAGATCCTACTTATACGATTATCTACTTCACCGACGAGGCCTTCGAGTTCAACAAGAAAAAGAATCTGGTGGACAAGGATATTACCGTCCGCCTCGCCATGGGGAATCGACGGGGGGAACAGGTCAAGATCTGCCGGAACACCATTTATCTGGGGGAAGGGAAGAAAGGGGTCTTCCCGTTCGAAGACTGGCGCGTCAAGGCCATTGATAAAACGGGGATATTCCTGCACACCGGGGCAAGGAGGGATTATCTGTGGATCTACGATCCGGAGACGGAACGTCCGGAGCTCAAAGAGGTCGTAACTGCCATCTCCGGCCCTACGGCCACGGGGAAGACAACGACCCTCTGCCGCAAATTCGCCAAGCTGCCCAAGGAAAGCTCGGAGATGATCGGCGACGACGGGGGAACCCTGGGCTTCGACGGCAGTTACGCGGCCTTTGAGATCGGCGGCCTTTACGTGAAGACCGAGGGGCTGGACGAGAGCCAGCCGGAGATCCTCCGGGCGGCGGAATCCCGGGACGCCTTCCTGGAAAATGTCGCCGTTACCAAATATCCCTATATCCCCGATTTCCGAGATATTACGAAGACGGGCAATACCCGGGCCATCGTCACGAGGGAACATCTGGAAATAGCCTCCCAGAGTCTGAGGGCCGATAAAATACATTATATCATCATGTTGACAAGAAATCCCCTCGCCAACATCATCAGCCGCCTCACGCCGGAGCAGGCGACCATGCAGTTCATTTACGGAGAATCCATCGAAAGTACGGGAGGAAATCCTGAAGAAGCGGGCAAGTTCAAGCGCGTCGCCTTTCTCGACCCCTTCATCGCCGGTGACCGTCTCGAACACGCCCTGATTTTCCATGACATCGTGAAGAAAAACGGCATTCAGTGTTACCTGGCCAATACGGGGAGCATCGGACCGGCGGAAACGAAAGTGACCCTGCGCCAGCCCCTGGCTACCCACAACGATCTGGTCCGGACCCAGTTGCGCTTCAGCCGGGACGGAGACTGGCTTGGCTACCGCTATCCCATCAAGTGCGACCGGGCCAACCTCGATGAGATGAACGCCCATCGGCTTTTCACCGATCCGGAGCAGACACGGCGGCGGGTGGAAGACTTTTTCCGGGGGAGACGATCCTTCCTGGAAGAATTCGAGGGCCGCTACGGCCGGATCCCCGCACCGATCAGAGAGTCCCTGCCCTACGAGGAATAAAAGGCACCCAGGCTAATGCTACTCTTTCATCTGCCAGAATATGGCGTTGGGATTGGCAAGGGGATTGCGCACACAGGAGGGGCAGAAATAGACGGGGACTACGGTGCCGCAACCTTCCGCCAGCAATTCGAAGCAGGCGCAACAGGCACATAGTGGCATCCGGCAATCGGCGCAGGCGGTAAAAATGGGATCACGGCCACAGACGCCGCAAACATGGTCCATACAGATTTACTCGTTCGGGAAACCATTATAGGGATTTACGGCGGGATCCTTAAAACAGGTACGGCAGAAAGCCTTGGTATCCACATGACCGCATCCGTAACCCCAAAGGTCAAAGGTCCGGCACTCCGCACACAAGACGACCCGGCAGCCGTCGCAGTGTATCACTGCGGGCAATTTGCCGCAGAGCCCGCAGGGGGTGGTATCATTTGTTATAATCTCCATAAAGAGGGTAATTAACACAGCCGCATTTAAATCTCAAGACGAATGTTCGACGGCTTCGGAAGAAGCCGTCGGTTAGAACCAATTTCCCGACTTTTTTACGGGTCATCCATGGGGACATGAGGAGTAATGATTTGGTCAGGATGGTCGCTTTTTTATTAGCCCTGATTCTTACAGCCGCCCTGCCGGTCTGCGCCGAATCGGGGAAACCATCGGGGCTGCTGCCCGTTTATGGTTACCGGATCGTTCAGGTATATCCTCACGACCGCGGCGCCTACACTCAGGGACTGGCCTTTTCCGGCGGTCATCTCTATGAGGGTACCGGACAGGAAGGACGCCCGTCGCTGCGCCGGGTGGAGCTGAAGACAGGACGGATTCTTCAGGAATATCGGCTGGACAACCGATACTTCGGAGAAGGCATCACCGTCTTCAAGGAACAGATTATCCAGCTTACCTGGCGCAACCGGGTGGGTTTTGTCTATGACCGGGCCAGCTTCCGGCGCCTCAATACCTTCCCCTATGACCATGAAGGATGGGGGATCACTCACGACGGCCGGCGGCTCATCGTCAGTGACGGCAGCGCGACCCTGCGCTTTCTCGATCCCCGGACGCTCCGGGAGGTGGACCGCCTTCAGGTCCGTGATGAGGACGGATCCGTAACGGGGCTCAATGAACTGGAATATGTCCGGGGGACGATATATGCCAACGTCTGGCCGACGGACCGGATTGCCATGATAAATCCCCGGACCGGCAGCGTGACCGGCTGGGTGGAGATGACGGGCCTCCTGACGGCCTTTGACGCCCGCTCCGGGGTTGACGTCCTCAACGGCATCGCCTACGACCCCGCCGGAGACCGCCTTTTTGTCACGGGGAAGCTGTGGTCCCATCTCTTCGAAATCAAACTCGTCAGGAAATGAACGGCAAAGACCAGTCAGGAGGTAAGCTTTGAAACAACTGAATCCGGCTTATGGGCATGCCGTCCGGGAGACCGTCAGCGGCAGTCCTTTTTTTCGGCACCTGTCCATGACGATCCGGGAGCTGGGCATCGGCTGCGCCGTTGTGGATCTGGCCGTGGATACGGAACACCTGCAAGCCTTCGGCTACGTTCACGGCGGGGTCTATGCCGCGGCCATCGTCGATACGGCGGCCTTCTGGTCCGTCTTCTGTGAGTTGGCGGAGGGGACGGGGATCACTACGGTGGATCTGAAGGTCAATTACCTGGCCCCCCTCCGGACGGGGAAGCTGACGGCGGCAGGCAAGCGGATCAAGATGGGCAAAACCCTCGGCCTCGCCGAGGCGACGGTAAAAGATGTCCAAGGCCGGCTAGTAGCCCACGGGACCTCGACCCTGATCGTCCTGCCCGGCTTCGGCCTGGAAGGCGGGAAGGCTCTCCCCCCGAAGTTCCTATAGAAGACTGTTTCAACAGGCTTCCAAAAGAAAAGGGGCTGTCCTTCTTACGGAAAGACAGCCCCTTTTACAGCTTAAAAATAAACCTCTCCGGACGGATATCCGTCGCCAAGGGTGATGAAATGGCTTCACAAACCCATCCCCACTTATCCCTCCCCTTGCAATGGAGGGAGGACCCACCTTACAGCGGGATGTTGTTGTGCTTCTTGGGCAGGCTGACCTGCGCCTTGTCCTTCAGGGCGTCGAGAATGGCCACGACGCGCTTCCGGGTCTCCCGGGGGGCGATAACCTCTTCGATAATCCCCATGGAGGCGGCAAAGTAAGGATTGTTGAACTGCTCCTCGTAAGCGGCGACCAGTTCCGTCCGCTTGGCGGCGGGATCGGCAGCCTCGTTAATCTCCCGGCGATAAACGATGTTGCAGGCCCCTTCGGCGCCCATGACGGCGATTTCCGCCGACGGCCAGGCCATGACATAGTCGGCCCCCAACTGCTTGCTGCACATGCCGATGTAGGCGCCGCCGTAATCTTTCCGCGTCACGACGGTGATTTTGGGAACTGTCGCCTCGGAATAGGCATGGAGCAGCTTCGCCCCGTGGCTGATGATGCCGGACCACTCCTGTGCCGTTCCGGGCATGTAGCCGGGGACATCGGAGAAGGTCAGGAGGGGAATGTTGAAGGCGTCGCAGAAACGGATGAACCGGGAGGCCTTGTCGGAGGCGTTGACGTCGAGGACGCCGGCCCCGAATTTGGGATTGTTGGCGATGACACCGACGGTCTGCCCCATGATGCGGATGAAGGCCACGAGCATGTTTTTCGCCCACATCTCATGGGGCTCGAAGATTTCATTGTTATCCGCTACGGCCATGACAATCTGTTTCATGTCGTAACCACGGCTCGCCCGGTCGGGGATGATCTTGTCCAGCTCCGGACATTCCCGGTCGGCACTGTCCGTGCAGGGGGCGCAGGGCTGGGGGCTGTGGCAACTGTCGGGCAGGTAAGACAGGAGCATCTTTACCCTGTTGATGCAGTCTTCGTCGTTTTCCGTGGCGAAATGGCAGACGCCGCTCTTGGTGGCATGGGCCACGGCGCCGCCCAGATCGTCATGGGTCACTTCTTCGCCGATAACGGCCTTGATGACATCGGGACCGGTGATATACATATAGGAGCTCTTTTTAACCATGAAGACCCAGTCCGAAAGGGCGGGAGAATAAACGGCGCCGCCGGCGGTGGGTCCCATGATGGCGGTGATCTGGGGTATGTACCCCGAACCGATGGTGTTCCGGTAGAAAATGCCGCCGTAGCCTTCCAGGGCCGGCACGCCTTCCTGGATCCGGGCGCCGCCGGAGTCATTCATAGACACGAAGGGTTTTTTCGCATCGAGGGCCATATCCATGATCTTCCAGATCTTTTTGGAGTGCATCTCCCCGAGGCTCCCGCCGGCGCTGGTGAAATCCTGGGCCGCCGCAAACACCGTCCGGCCGTTGACCTTGCCGAAACCGACGATGACGCCGTCGGCGTTGATTTCCTTTTTATCCAGGCCAAACAGGGTGGAGCGGTGCTTCACAAATAACTGGATTTCCTGGAAGGTCCCTTCATCATAGAACATCGCCAGCCGCTCACGGGCCGTCATCTTGCCCAGATCGTGCTGTTTGGCAATCATTTTCTCACCGCCCATGGATTTCAGGGCTTCTCTGCGGGTCTCGAACGTACGGATCTTCTCTTCCGTCATTCCTTTTCCTTGTTCTTTTGCCATAAACCTACGCTCTCCTTATCTCCTATTTATTCTCGTACGTGATGTACATTGAATTCAATTCTGTCTTGACCGGGTCGGCCTTCTCATGTAAAGAAGCCTTCCGTAAGGTTTTTCGGTGGGATTACCAAATAGGCTGTACCGACGCAGTGGAAATGCCCAGAATCCTTGCCTTAGCATTGGCTAACTTATTGTATTTTAAAACTTTTTTGTCTTAACCGGGACGCATCATATCCTGTTTGGCAAAAAGATGCAAGGAGGATCAATGAGATTTATCGACCAATTCAGCCTCAAAGACAAAAAAGTCCTGCTCCGCTTCGATTATAATGTACCCTTGGATAGCTCCCAAAACATCACCGATGATACCCGGATCCGGGCAACCCTGCCGACGATCAATTACGCCCTCGACGAAGGGGCCAGGATCATTATCATCTCTCACCTGGGCCGCCCGAAAGGCAAGGTAAAGCCGGAATTCCGCCTTGCCCCCGTGGCCCGGCGGCTCTCCCGGCTCCTCCACAAGGACGTCGTCATGGCCCCGGATTGCATTGGAGACAATATCAAGGCCCTCGTGGACGACATGAAGCCCGGTGACATCACCCTTTTGGAAAACCTCCGGTTTCATCCCGAAGAGGAGAAAAACGACGATGAATTCGCCCGGCAGTTGGCAGCTTATGCCGATGTCTATATTGACGACGCCTTCGGCAACGCCCTCCGGGCCCACGCCTCCAACGTCGCCATCACGAAATATGTCAAGGAATGCGGCGGCGGCTTCCTGATGAAAAAAGAGGTCAATTACTTCCAAAAATGCCTGGAGAAGCCGGCCCGACCCTTCGTGGCCATCATCGGGGGGTCGAAGGTCTCCGGCAAACTGGAGGCCCTGGTCAATTTGATTAAAAAGGTCGACAAGATGATTATCGGCGGCGGCATGGCCTTCACCTTCCTGAAAGCGGCCGGATACGAGGTCGGCAAGTCCCTCGTGGAAGAAGATTTGTTGCCCATGGCCGCGGAGGTCATGAAAACCGCCCGTGAACTCGGGGTAAAATTCTATCTCCCCGTGGATTGTGTCATGGCTCAGGAAATGAGCGCCGAAGCGGAAACCAAGATCGTCCCCATCCAGGAGATGAACAGCCTCTGGATGGGCCTGGACATCGGTCCGGCGACAATCACCCTCTTCACCGAGGCCCTGGCCAACGCCAAGACAATCGTCTGGAACGGACCCATGGGGGTCTTTGAGATCGACGCCTTCGGACGGGGAACCGCCGCCATGGCCCACAGCATCGCCAATTCCTATGCCATGACCATCGTCGGCGGCGGCGATACGGATGTGGCCGTCCACAAGACCGGCGAAAGCGATAAGATCACCTACATCTCCACGGGCGGCGGCGCCTCCCTGGAACTGCTGGAGGGCAAGCACCTCCCGGGCATCGCGGCTCTCGACGCCTGCGGTGAGGGGCTATAAGGCGTCTTCCCATGCGTAACCTGAAAATGGTTATCGAATACGACGGGAGCGGTTACCACGGCTGGCAGCGCCAGAAAAACGGCCTGTCCATTCAGCAGGTCCTTGAGGAAAAGATCGCCGTCATCACCGGCGGGAAGATAAAGGTCATCGGTTCCGGGCGTACCGATGCGGGGGTGCACGCTATCGCTCAGGCTGCTCACTTCCAGACCGCCTGCGGAATTCCCACGGCCAATCTGCTGAAGGGGATCAACAGCCTCCTGCCACCCGACATCGTCTTGAAATCACTTGAAGAAGCAGACAAGGATTATCATGCCCGGATCGACGCCAAGGGCAAGATTTATCTTTATCAGCTATTCAACAGCCCCACCCGGACGGTCCTTTATCGTCACTATGCCTGGATAATTCACTGCCCCCTGGATCTCGATCTCATGAGGAAAGGGGCCGCCTATCTGATCGGCCGGCATGACTTCACCTCCTTCAGTTCCGTCCACACCGACGTAATCTCTTTTGAAAGAGAGATAAAAAGAATCGATATTTTGAATTCTTCCTCCGGTGAAGATCCTTTCATAAAAATCTTTGTGGAGGCAGACGGCTTTTTGCGGTATATGGTCAGAACCATCGTTGGCACCCTCGTCGAGGTGGGCAGAGGGAAAAGACCACCCGAGGATGTAGCGGCTGTCCTTGCCGGTCGCAACCGGAAACTGGCCGGCATGACGGCGCCGCCGCAGGGGCTCTTCCTCAAAGAAGTCCGCTACTGAGGACGGCAGCGGAAAAAGGCCATATGCTTTGTTGCGTTTCCGCCTTTGTCACTGCGACGTACGCCAAGGACGTCTCATTCTCCAAGCGGAACGCGCCGCGCCTCTGGCTATTTTTGCACTACCGTTGATTGTGAAATTTCAGCTTGCCCGTGAGAAAATGGTTCGCAAGGGGTGAAGTGATTTTTTAAAGATTTCAGGACAGAAAGTAATTAATAATGAAAATTCTACTGTTGGGCCACAAGGGCATGCTGGGGACGGAGCTCATGGCACGTCTTGGCGTCGCTCACGAGGTGACGGGCAAGGACATCGGGGATTTCGACATCACCTCTCCCGAATCGTGCCGGCAGGTAATTTACGAAGCAAACCCAGAGGTTGTCATCAACACCGCCGCCTACACCAATGTCGACGGAGCGGAAAAGGACCGGGATAGATGCTTCGCCGTCAATGCCGATGGGGTAAAGAATGTGGCCCTGGCCTGCGGGAAGGAGAAGATAAGGATTGTCCATTTCAGCACCGATTATGTATTTGACGGGACCGGAAGAACGCCGTACCGCGAAGACGACGCCCTCTCGCCGCACGGTATTTACGCCCGGTCCAAGGCTGCCGGGGAGAGGTATCTCCAGGAAGGCAGCGAAAATTATCTCCTGATCCGTACGGCTTGGCTCTATGGCCGGAACGGGAAAAATTTCGTCCGGACCATTCTCGAAAAGGCAAGAAATACGGACGCCCTGCGCGTCGTCGCCGACCAGACCGGCTCACCGACCAACAGCCGGGATCTGGCCGGGGCCGTCCGGATCCTGCTGGAGCAGGGCCACCGGGGGATCTTTCATGTGACCAACCGGGGCTCTTGCACCTGGTATGCCTTTACAAAAAAGATCCTTGCATATGCGGGGCTCGAACATGTTGCCGTCGAACCGATTCAGACAAGAGAGCTAAACCTGCCCGCGCCAAGACCGGCCTACAGCGTTCTCGGCACCAGAAAGTTCACCGAGGCCACGGGAAACATCCTGCGCTTCTGGCAGTTGGCCCTGCAGGATTTTATCGAGCACTCCGAATTCCGCAAGTAATCCTGACACGGGATGGAAGGTAAAGACAGTCTGAAGGTTAATGATTGAGGAGGAGCTGCTATGAAGATTTTACCCGATAGATTTTCATTAGTTGCATTTTTTTAGGGGTTCTTCTCTTGTTATCGGGCTGCACCGTGGCCACGAAGAGTACGGTTATCACCCCCCCGATTAGTGATCTCTTCGACGGCAAATATAAGGTCTACCCGGCGATGGAAAAGGCGAAACCCCGCACCGTCGCCGTCTTGCCCTTCACCGACCTCTCCCGCAGCCAGCAAGGCACCCAGGCCGTTCGCCGGGGATTCTATAATCATTTCAGCTCCACTACCTTCCGAGACATGGAACTCTGGTGAGTGGATGACCTTCTCAAGAAGGCGGGACTGACAGACGCCGCCATGATCAACCGAACCCCGGCAAAGGATCTGGGCAAGATCCTGGGGACCGACGCCATCGTCTATGGGGAAATCTCCAATTTTGACAAAATATTTGCCGTCGTCTATTCCCAGGTCTCCGTTGGTGCCAAGCTTCGCATGTACGACGCCCGCACGGGCGAGCTCCTCTGGACGGGGGAGCATGTGGCCCGGATCCACGAAGGGGGGGATCTCGACGAATCCCATCGGCCTCGTCGCCACCATCATCGCCACGGCCATGAACGTCCGGGATATCCAGCTTCTCCGGGCCTGCGACGACCTCTTCCGGGGCATGGTCCTGACCATCCCGGCGCCGACTATTGCCGAGGCGAAGCGGCCCCCGGCAATCACCATCCTCGTCCAGGATACGAAGAATCTTCCCAAAAAGGCGGGAGACGAAATCCGGGTCGTCATCCAGGGCACCCCGAAGCTGCAAGCCTCCTTCGATATCGGCGAGTTCAAGAAACATATCGACATGCAGGAGCAGCCTAACGAGCCCGGCGTTTATCTCGGCGTGTACCGGGTCGTCCCGGGTGACAACGTCCGGAAGGCAGGAACAGGCATTCCCGTCGCCCCGGGGCCCACACCCGTCGCCGGGATCATCGAGAAGGACACCGCCTGGTACGCCGGTGCCAGTCCCTACATTATTGAAAACACGGTAATCATTAAGGACCAGGCCACCCTGACCATCGAGGCGGGCACGGAGGTCCGCTCCCGGGGTCCCGCCCTGATCGTCGAAGGGGGTCTCGTCGCCCCGGGGGACGGGGAACACGTGATCTCCTGGGATACGGCAACCCCGGGAAAGTCCTGGGAGGGGATCGTCATTCGCAACGTCAAGGAAAAGGAAATATCCCTCAAATTTAACCGGGTTCAAAACGTCGCCACGGGCCTGACCCTCCAGTCCGCATCGCCTCTCGTCGCATCCTGCGATCTCTCCCTCAACGCCACAGCCGTCCGGATTTCCGGCGCCTTCGCCAAACCCCGGCTGGTTAAAAACACGGTCCTGAAAAATAAGGAAGCCGCCGTAGTCATTACGGACAGCGCCCAACCGGTGGTGACGGAAAACCGGATTCAGGATAATCTCCAAGAGGGGATCCTCGTCGACGGGGCCGCCCCGACCATCTCCCGCAATTCCATCGCCCGTAACGGCGCCTCCGGGATGGACGTTAAGAACAGTCAGGCCACGATCACGGAAAACAACATCGTCGACAACCGGCCCTATAACCTCGCCGGAGCCATGACCGGCGAATCCGTTTCAGCCCTCAATAACTGGTGGGGAACGGCCGGGGGACTGGAAATACTTGCCACCCTGAAGGGCCGCATCGATATCCGGTCCGTTCTCAGCGCCCCCTACCCGGAAGGAAAGGCAACACCTCTCCCATCCTCGGTTCCTCCCTGGGGGGTCCCCTCAAGACCGATGCCTATCTCACCCTGAGCAACAGCCCCTACCGGATCACCAAGAATCTGACCATCGACGGCGGGGCCACCCTCTACATCGAGCCGGGGGTAGTGTTGCGCTATGACCAGAACACGACCATTGTCGTGGAAGACGGCGGCATCATCGCCAAGGGCGCTCCGGAGACCCCCATCATCTTTACCGCCTCCGCTGCTTCCACCTCGCCGGGATTCTATACCAGCGCCGTCAGCTGGGGCAAGAAAACCACCGTCAATTCGGCCCTGACTTATTCAATCATCCAATATGCCGATATCGCCCTGGATATTGCTTACGGGGCGCCGGACATATCCTACAGTCTCATCTCCAAGAACGCCCAGAGCGGCATCTACTGCCGCAATGGTGCCGCCCCCACGGTCTCCTTCTCCACGCTGACGGAAAACCGGGGGGAAGGGGCGCTTACCGTCGTCGGCAACGCCCGGCCCAGGTCCGCTCGACCATCTATATCGACGCCCGGAACAACTGGTGGGGCAAGGCCCCCCCGACCTGAACATGATCATGGGCGATACGGAACAAGGCATCAACATCAAGCCCTGGCTGACAGGACCGGAGGGAAGGGCCTATGCCGGGGAGAAATGAGTTTTTATATGAAAATCCCCCCTCTTAAATAAATTCATCCGTACGAACTTCCTTTCAGCAAGGAGCAAAGAACATGAATACGAAGGACGTATCCCCGCACTCGCTCCCGCTCCTTAAGGCGGCTGTCCATTTGCTGATGATAACGGCCTTGTTGAGCTGCCCTCTGCCCACGGCTGTTTATGCCGAGGACTGTACCCCCTTTCCGAACGGAACGGGGCGGATTTTGAGGTCACCAAACCCTACTGCGTGGCAGCGGGGGTATATAATTACGGTTTTGTCAACATCCACAGCGGCGGCCGGCTCATCTTCGCTGACGCCGCCATCGATTTCTGGGCCAAATCCATCCTCGTCGAAAATGAGGGCGCCCTCATCGTCGGGACCCCGGAAGACCCGATCGGGAAAAATAATATCGCCAATAAGGTAACGATCCATCTCTACTGGGACGATCAGGGGGCGGGGATCAAATGTAAGACCACCACGGGGCCTGCCAATTCGCCCGACACGATCTGCGGCGTCCCCAGGAGTTACTGGATCAGTTCCCCGCAGGATAAAAAGGATGATTTCCCCGTCCCGGACGGAAAGACGAAGGTGAAAGATTATTTCTACAAATATCAGAATCTCCCCACTTACCGTGACCAGACGGACGGCGACTACTACTTCGGACGCAAGGTGCTCGCCGCCTCCTACGGCGGCACGATCCGGATGTTCGGAAAGAAAGGGGCGACGTACGGCAAAGAAATTGATGCGGTAGACAATGAATTCCGTTCGGGAACAAGTTGGGTCCGCCTGGATCAGACGGTCAACCCGCAAGAGATCACGATCAAGCTGGACCGCGCCGTGGACTGGCAGAAAGGCGACCGGATCGTCGTGACGACAACGGACTACCTTCCCGGCCATTCGGAAATGCTCACCATCGACGATACTGACCTGCGCGAGGGGAAGACCCTCCTCGAAGTCGACAAGAAAATAAACGGCCGCGATGTGGATATCGAGTATCCCCATCGCGGGCAGAAATATTCCCTCGCGGCGGTCGCCCTCCTGTCCCGGAATATCCGGATCGTTTCCGAGCTATGCACAAGTTACGATCCGGCCACGGGCAACTGCCCCGGCCTCCCGAAAGCCTGCGGCGATAAGTATGATCCTCATAATCCCAATTGCAGCGGCCTGCCGGAAATCCCCGGGAATTACTTCGGGGGGCATACGATCGTGCGGCAGGGAGTCAAGCAGTACCAGGTCCAGGGCGTGGAATTCTATCAAATGGGCCAGGGAGGGCGCATGTCCCACAGCCCGGTGAACTTTCATCTCGTCCGGCAGTCCCCGCCGGACACGTTCGTGCGGGACTGTTCGGTCAACGAATCGATGACCCGCTGATACGAGCTCCGGGGAACGCAGCAGGTCGCCCTGGAACGGAACGTCGGCTGGAAATCAATCGGCCATGGTTATCTCCTGGCGGACGGTTCGGAGACTAACAACATCCTGAAGTCCAATATCGGGATTTACGCCCGTCCGGCGATCGGGCTCTACAACGACAAGGGGACGGCAACCGTGCCTTTCCGGGACAACCCGCGCCTGGTCCCCGGCGTCCTGGCCCAGGCCAACGAGCTCGCCTATCGAGCCGTCGAGGGGGGCATGGAAAAATTCTGCCGGACGGAAGCAGCCGACACCCTGATGCACAGCGGCGACTATGTCCACCCCAGCGTCTTCTTCATCATGAACGGCTACAACCGGATCGAACACAACCTGGCGGCAGGCGCGGGAACATGCGGGGCCTGCTTCTGGATCGCCCCGGCCTCGGTAAGCGGCCCCTCGGCGCAGCAGATATGGGAGGGATATGCCAATATCCAGAAGAAAATAACGAATAGCGATGGATCGGTAGCCAGGGCCATTCCCGGGACCGCCCCCATCAAATCATTCAAGGGAAATTTCTGTTCCACGGCCATGTATTCTCTCCTCACCGTGGGCGGTACGGGGGTCTGCGGCGGCGTGAGCACCTGCAGCGGGGCAACGGATCCCCCCGACGATACCTCGGCAAACGCGGAACAATACAAGTTTATCCCCATCAAAAACAGCTTTACAAAAAACTACGGCGAGGCCGATTATACCGAGGTACGGGAGACGAGCAACCTTGTGCCGACGCGCTGCAAAAAGGGCGAGTAGGGCTGTCTCGATGGGGAAGGCCTTAATCAGTTCACGCCCTGCGCGAAAGGAAAGACGGAAGATTGCCTCGTGAGCGTCATCGATTCCTATACGTCGTCATTTCACTGGGCCCAGTTGAATTTCGCCGCCATCTGGCTTCGGAACAACTGGTTTCTCGTGACCGACACCGTCCTGTCCGATGTCCTGCAAGGGGGTCTCACCATGGTTTCAGGGGGGAGCGTGGACCAGGTCGTCAACGGCTACTGGGCCGTCACCAGGCGGAGCGCCTTTATCGGGAACACCCAGAAATGGATCGGGGAAAATGCCAAGCACGGGCCCGATGAAAACGCCTTTGCGACGAATGCCGGTCCCTTCAATATCTACAGCGGCCTCCCGTGCGACGACATGGCCGGACCGAAGCAAGACTCCCACCTCATCCCGGCATCCCTATGCATGTCCCGGTCCGAGGGGATCGCCATGCCGACGGATAATTTCGGCAATTACCAGCGCCTCTACAATATTTACGACGGGCCGGTTTACCAGGAGACGAACGCCTACCTGGACATCAAGAAAACCCTCCTGAACTGCACCGGCCCCGCGGGGAAGTGCTGCACCGATTTCAGCAACGGCCGATGTTCCGTCCAGACACAGTATATGGTCGGCGGCGAATTGAACCGGGCCATGGGCATCCACCGGGCGAAAGAGCATCCCTTCAAAGGGAAATGCATCCTCCCCAATGCGGCGATCGGCTGGAAACAGCCCAAAGGGTTTTACTATCCCCCGGCCTTTCATTCCCGGAATCTCTTCTTCAGCAATGTCGATCTCCGTCACTATATCGTCGTGCCCCTCTTCAATCCGGGGAAGTTGACCGTCAACGAGCAACAGGTGCGGGACGAATATTGCACCTACGGCGATCCCCAGGGGCTCTTCGCAAACAGTTTTACCGACGTGGACCGCCAGACGGAATTGAACGACGATGACGGGAGCCTGGCCGGAGTGGCGGGGTCGGACCAGCGGCGGATCCCCGGCGGGGGAACCATCTCGGTGAACCGCGACAAGTTCTTTCAGGTCCCGAGAGAGACCCTGGAGTGCCTCTCCGAGCAGAGCTGTTTCCAGGTACCCTATGACTACGTCTCCGCCGTCGTCTACCCGAGCGCCGTCAAGAAGAAAAGATCGGAAACCGCCGCTATTTACTGCAAAAAAGAGAATAACAATCCCTGGTGCGACGACTGTCAGGACCGGGACTGCTACGGAGTGCCCCTGTACCGGCAGCTCCTCAGGCAGGGGGAGACAAAAAGCGAGGATCAGGGCATCCTGATGATGGGCACGGGCATCTTTCAGCGCAGCAGCCTAGTCGCCAACAAGGGCGTCTATTATCTCGATACGCTCCCATCGGAAACCACCCAGCGTAAGAGCAGTTGGAAAGTCAATGTCTTCTAGGGAGGGAAGTCCTACAACGTCTTCCTGCTCTACGCCAAACCGTCAACCCGGGTGACCTTCCAGCTCTACGTCGGCGCGGGCCTGGACTTAAACAAGGACGTCTCCCTGGTCCGCGCCAGCTCGGAGGCTGAGAAGGACGCGGATTTCGACGGCAAGAAGAACATCGTCCTCGTCACAAAACTGGACCAGGAGGCGCCCATGGAGTTCACCAAGGGGACTTGGCCGGCCACCTGGATACGGAAATACAATGACCAAAACGGTATCCTGACGGTCACCATGGACATGAGCGATGGGGAATTGGCGAAGGATTTCAGGAATTCCGCCAAGGAATCGTGCCGTCCGGCGACATTCTGCACCTGGAAGGACAACCCCGCCGATCGGGAAAACAGGGGTGATTGCGTTTACAATGACCAACAGCAGATCATCGCTTTCCAGGGGGACGCCTCCATCTGCGCCTGGTCTACCCAGGCGCGGGAATGTCCGAGCGGGGGGTGCCCGGGATTCCAGATCAAATTGCCGGATAAATTCGCCGCCGACAGCAGTGACAAACGTCCCGTAACGGTTACTTTCGACAACGTCGGAACCTACTATCAGGGGCTGAAAAGCGACCTCAAATGGAATTACGACTCCGACTGGAAAATCGACTGGAATTACGCACCCCAGACCCTGTCGGGGGATGACAAACAGCAGGAGCACTACGCGTAGCTTCACTATCTCCACCGTCGACGCCACGAAAAAAGTCATTACCATGAGCGGCGTCATTGCCGATGATAAGTACGGATACACCCTGGTGAAACAGCTTGATGCCACAGGCAGGGTGACCGGCTGGGCCTGGCTCGACAAGGAGCGGACCATCAAGAAGGGAGACCGGCAGTTGACCTTGGACCGGACCGTGGACTGGCAGGCGGGTGACTCCATCCAGGTCAGCACTTCCAGCACCTGCGTCTACACGACGGCGAATCCGCCGCCCCCGGTGCCGGACAACCTGTGGAAATAATAGGGATGAGCGCCAAGCGTCCCGCCCGGGGCGTTCACGGCGGGAATCGGGGGCCGGCGACCAGCGGGCCCCTGCTCCTGCTTGCCATGGCCTTTTTTTTATGCTTGTCCTTCCCCACTCCCGGCGCCGTTGCCACCGGCTCGGTCTCGGGCGTCATCTCCGACCATCGGGGCCCCCTCCCCAGGGCGACGGTCCTGGTACAAGGCTCGTCTCAAGGGGTAATTTCCGATGCGGCGGGGCGTTTCACCCTGTCCGGTCTCGCCCCGGGACGGACGATCACTATCAGTGCGTGGAAAGACGGTTATTGCAACGGCCTCGCTCGTAACATCACACCGACCGCGACGGGCCTGCATCTGCAGCTGGTCCCCTATCAGAGCAAAGACAATTTCCAGGATGAATGGCTCCCCCCGGAGGGGAGAGGCGGCGGCGGGAAATGCCATCCCGCCCTTACAAAGATGAGCCTCAAGGATCCCCATCTAAAAGCGGCCCGCAATCCCCGTTTTCTTACCATGTATGCAGGGACCGACACGGAAGGGAACCGCAGCCCCGAGACCCGGTACAGCCCCCCCAGCCGCTTTTGGACCAACTGGCTTCAGCCGCAAAGGCCGGCCCCCGGCATTCCTTATTACGGACCGGAATACCTCCTTGATTTTCAGGGGACTCCGGGCAACTGTGCGGCCTGCCACGTTCCCGGGGTGTCCACCCCCGGCGATGGGGACCCACGGAAGGCGAAGGATGCCAACAAGTACGGCGTGCATTGTGATTTCTGCCACAAGATAGGCGCTGTGAATCTCCATCCCCTGACGAAGATGCCCCATGTCGGGGCGCCGGGCGTGCGTTCTCTGGAAATCCGCAGCCCCTTCGAGAACGACTCCGAGCGCACCCAGCTCTTCTTCGGCACCTTCGCGGACGTTAACACCCCGGCCAATGACGCCTATCTGCCCCTTCTCAAGGAGAGCCGCTTCTGCGCCCCCTGCCACTTCGGCGTTTTCTGGGACACCGTCCTACGGGGAGTGGCTCCAAAGCCCCTACAGCGACCCCAAAGCGGGGCAGGCGAAGACCTGCCAGGAGTGCCACATGCCCTCCCCCACGATCTACAGGGGCAAGAAACTCACTAATGTCGCCCCCGGCAAGGAGGGCATCGAGCGGGACCCGGCGGCCCTCCACAACCACAACATGACCGTGGATGCCGAGCTCCTGCGTAATTCCCTCACCATGGACGCTTCGGCGACGATTCAAGACGGCAAGGTAACGGTCGCGGTAACATTGGTCAATGACAAGACGGGGCATCATATCCCCACCGATTCGCCCCTTCGCCACCTGATCCTGCTTGTCGAGGCAAAAGATGTCCGGGGAAGGAAGCTCAAACAGGTTGGCGGTCCAAAATTACCGGCATGGTGCGGTACAGGGAAGGCGACGAAAGGCCATTACGCCGGACTCCCCGGCAAGGCCTACGCCAAGCTCCTGAAGGAGAAATGGACGGAGGTTTTCCCGTCCGGGGCCTACTGGAACCATACCGAACTCGTCAGCGACAACCGTCTGGCCGCCTTCGCCACCGATGCAAGCATCTATGCCTTTGCCCCCCCGGCGGGCGGAGGAAAGACCGCCATCACCGTCACCCTCCTTTACCGCCGGGCCTTAATAAATCTCCTGGAGCAAAAAAAGTGGCATGCCCCGGACATCATTATGGCGCGCCGGCAGTTCCTTTTTTAGCCGTTCTCCCTTGACATATGGGAAGTTTTCCTTTTACAATGACCAAGGAGCAGACGAGGGAACAAAACTCATGACAAAGACATTTAAGGCATCCATTCTGGCGATCTGCCTCATCTCCCTGCTGCCCGCGCCGGTCCTTTCCGTCGCGGAGCGGCGCACGGCCCTGGTCATCGGGAACGGCGCCTATGAGGGAAGCCGCCTGAAGAACCCCGTCCACGACGACGCCGACATCGCCGCCGTCCTGAAGGATCTGGGGTTTACAGTGGTCCTCAAGAAGGACGTCAAACTCAAGGAAATGGAGACGGCGATCAGCGACTTCGGCAAAAGCCTCAAGCAGGGCGGGGTGGGCCTGTTTTACTATGCCGGACACGGCCTGCAGGTCGGCGGCATCAATTACCTTGTCCCCATCGGCATCCGGATCGCCGAGGAATCGGACGTGAAATACGAAACCGTGGATGCGGGAGGGGTCCTCGACGAGATGGATAACGCCGGCAATGGCCTCAACGTCGTAATCCTCGACGCCTGCCGGGACAATCCCTTCGCCCGCAGCTTCCGTTCCGCAAGGCGGGGACTGGCGGTTTTGGCTAACGCCCCCGTCGGATCGTTCATCTCCTATTCGACGGGTCCCGGCCAGGTAGCCCGGGACGGAGCGGGCAACAACAGCCCCTATGCCGCCGCCCTGCTGAAATACATGCGGGAGCCCGGGCTGACCATCGAGCAGGTCTTCAAGAAAATCCGCCATCAACTGGGAGAGGAAACGGGGGGACAGCAGGTGCCCTGGGAACTCTCCTCCCTGGACGGGGATTTCTTTTTCCTTCCGGGAAAGACTTCCATAACCGGCCGTACCTCCGGAGGAAACGAGCCCCGGGAAGACAAGGACTTGACGATAGCGGTCAAAAAACGGGGCGAGAAATCCGAGCCGCGGCCGCTCACCTACACCGATCCCGTGACCGGGATAGAGTTTATCCTCGTCAAGGGCGGCTGCTATCAGATGGGAGACGCCTTCGGAGACGGCGATCCCCCGGAGAAACCTGTGCATGAGGTTTGCCTGGATGATTTCTATATGGGAAAATACGAGGTCACTCAGGGGCAGTGGCAAAAGGTCATGGCGAACAACCCCACCCATTTCAAGCATTGCGGCGCGGCCTGCCCGGTGGAATCCGTCAGCTGGTCCGACGCCCAGTCTTTCATCGCGGAACTAAGCGGCAAGTCGGGCCAGCAATACCGCCTCCCCACGGAGGCCGAATGGGAATATGCCGCCCGGAGCGGCGGCAAGATGGATAAATGGGCCGGGACAAGCAGCGAAGGCAGGCTCGGCGATTTCGCCTGGTACGAAGCAAACGCCGAAGACCGGACCCATCGGGTTGGGTTTTTACGACCTGACGGGAAATGTCTGGGAATGGGTCCAGGACTGGTACGATGAAAATTATTCTAAAGCCGGCCCGCAGGACAATCCCCAAGGACCCGGCGACGGCACCGTACGGGTTTTAAGGGGCGGCTGCTGGCTGGACCAGGCCAAGGACACCCGCAACTCGTTTCGTTCCTTCTTTGACCCGGGCAAATGGTTCAAAAGCGTCGGCCTCCGGCTGGTAAGGACCCCTTAACCAAAGCAATAATTGAAATTAAATGAACTTGCATTGAGACTAACACCCCGGCCCGCAGCGGGCACAACGAAACATGAAAAACGCGATGTCATCTTCTTGTATTCATTAATTTAACTTTCCCTCCCCTGCAAGGGGAGGGGTGGGGGTTGCGGATCAAAGCAATCCGGAGGGTCACATGAAAAGAATATCTGCTCTAATTTTATCTGTGCTCCTCGGCACCGCTTTTTTAACCGCCTGCTCCGGCGGCCATGCCTGTTATCAGGTGCAACGGCCGAACGGCCAGTATGTATGCCTCCAGGAATGCAAACCCATTGTCGCATACCAGGGCACCAATTTCAGCATCAAGGGGACCAACATCCCGATCCCCGCCACGGGCCTGACGGTCAATCTCGGCGATATAGCCTGGAACAAGACCCTCCTGCAGACCGCCGCCTCGGCTTCCCAGATGATGGAGATCCAGCGGGTCTCCCGGTGCGAGAGACTGTCCAGTTTTGCCATACCCGCTCTCTCGGCAATTCCATGGACATCACCGAACAGATCAACGCCCGGAACAAGCTTGCCGAACTAGAAGCCCTGGAGGCCTCCATCCTCGTAGCCATCCCCCATGCCGTCATCGGGTTGAAGAACCGGCGGATCATCTTTGCCAACTACGGCGTCCAGACCGTCTTCGGCTGGAAGGCCGAAGAGCTGATCGGGCAGCGGACGCGGCGCTTCTACCGCTCCGAGGGGGACTTCAAGGAGATCGCCGAAAAACTCTACACCACCCTCGCATACGAGCAGACCGTCTCCCTCGAATTTCCCTGCCGCCACAAGGACGGCAAAGACATCGTCTGCATGATCAACGCCTCCCGCATCGGCGAGACCCTGACGGACAAGCAGATCGTCATCACCTACGAAGACATCACCGACCGCAAACAGGCCGAAGATGTCTACAAGACCCTGGCCAAGAGTTCTCAGGCTGGGGTATATGTGTTTCAGAACGGGGCCTTCCAGTTCGTCAACCATCACGCGGCCGCCTATGCGGGCTACGGGGAAGAGGAACTGGTCGGAATGGACTCCATGAGTCTCGTCCACCCCGAAGACCGGGCGACGGTACGTAAAAATGCGCAGAACATGCTTTCGGGAAAACGGAAGGCCCCCCACAAATTCCGGATCATCACCAAAAACGGCGACACCCGCTGGATCATGGAAACGGTCACGATGATCCCCTTCCGGGGAGAATTCGCCGTTCTCGGCAACTCCATGGACATCACCGAACAGATCAGTTCCCGGGAGAAGCTCGAAGACCTGGAGGCCCTGGAAGCCTCCATGCCGTTATCGGTCTGCAGGACCGGCGGATCATCTTTGCCAACGACGGCGTTCAGACCGTCTTCGGCTGGAAGGCCCGGGACCTCATCGGCATGAGCACCCGGATCCTCTACCGGACCGACAAGGACTACGAAGAGATGGCCAAGTCCCTGTACAGCGCCCTGGAGAAAAAACGTACCGTCTCCCTCGAATTCCCCTGCCGTCGGAAGGACGGCCGGAGCATCGACTGAATGGTCACCGCCGCCCGGATCGGGGACAGCCTGCGGGAAAAAAATATCGTCATCACCTACGAAGATATCACGGATCGCAAATTTGCCGCTGCGGAGCTGGAAAACTCGCGGATACAATTACGTAATCTCACGGCCCATCTCCAATCCGTCCGGGAAAAGGAACGGACCCGCATCGCCCGGGAACTCCATGATGAACTCGGCCAGCTCCTCACCGCCCTCAACACGGAGATCATTCTTCTGGGAAAGAAGATCCCCCCGGAGCTGACCTCCCTGGTCGAACGGACCCAGTCCCTCTCGAGCCTTATCGACATGACCATGGAGACCCTCAAGCGGATCTACATGGCCTTGCGGCTCGGGAATGCTGGACCATCTGGGGCTGACGGCCGCCATCGGCTGGCAGGCGCAGGAATTTGAGAAACGCACGGGCATCCGGTGCCAGGTCAGTTTCGCCCCGGAGGACATCACCCTCGATCCCGATCTCACCACCTCCCTGTTCAGGATCTTTCAAGAGACCCTTACCAATATCTCCCGTCACGCCGAGGCGTCCCGGGTAAGCGCCTCCCTGAAGGCTACGGGCAGGAAAATCCGGCTTACGGTCAAAGACAACGGCAAGGGCATCACCCGGGAACAAATGACCAAACCGAATTCTTTCGGACTTATCGGCATCCGGGAGCGGGCTGAATACTGGGGAGGGGAAGTGACCATTAAAGGAAAACCGGGGGAGGGAACGACGGTCAGCGTCGTTATTCCCCTGCTCAAGAAAGGAGAGCCATCATGAAAAAGATCAGGATTCTAATCGCCGATGACCATCCCATCGTCCGGGCCGGTTTCAAGCAGGTCATTTCCGACACCCAGGATATGACCGTCGCCGATGAAGCGGCGAACGGCCAGGAGGTCCTGAATCTGACCAGAAAAAAGGATTACGACCTGGTCCTCCTCGACATCTCCATGCCGGGAAGGAACGGGCTGGAAGTCCTCAAAGACCTGAAGGTGGAAAAACCCAAGCTCCCCGTGATGATCCTGAGCATTTACCCCGAAGAGCAATACGCCATCCGGGCGCTCCGGGCGGGAGCTTCCGGTTACATGACCAAGGCCAGCGCCCCTAATGAACTAATCGCCGCCATCCGCAAGATCTCCCAGGGGGGGAAATATATCAGTTCATCCCTGGCGGAAAAGCTTACCGATTACCTGGGTGAGGACGCCTCCAAACCGGTCCACGAAAAGCTTTCCGACCGGGAATATCAGGTAATGCTGATGATAGCTTGCGGAAAAACAGTTACCGACATCGCCGACCAGCTTTGTCTGAGCGTCAAGACGATCAGCACCTACCGCAGCCACATCATCGACAAGATGCGACTGAAAAACAACGCCGAAATCACCCTTTACGCCGTCCAGAACAAACTCGTCGAATAAAAAACATCTTGGTAAAATGGGAGACGCCCGCACAGTAATTAGAAGCGGCAAAGCAGGCTCACTGGGCAAACCAGGCTCGCGACGGCACATACTTATTGACACAAAACGTATTTTACCCCACACTGCCCTGCGATTAGACGGAACTATTATTAGACAAGCGATGGATCAAACGGGGGCAATCCCAAAACAAAAAAGGAGGTATTGTTAATGAAGAAGGTAGTTAGTTTAGGTGTCATGGTTCTCGTAATGTGCTTTTTAATCTCGGGTCCGGCCTTCAGCCAGGACAAGCCCGACGGTACGATCAAACTCTCCCAGGGGCAGGTAGCTGTCGGCATCGGCTATAGCTGGGGAAAGGGTGCCCTGACCTTCCAGGGGAAAGAATATCCCTTCAAGATTCGCGGTCTGTCGGTAGTTGATGTGGGCGTCAGCAGCGCCGATGCAAACGGCAATGCCTTCAACCTGAAAAATCTCGCCGATTTTAACGGGACCTATACCACCGTCACGGCAGAGGCCACGGTTGCGGGCGGCGCCGGCGGCACTACGATGAAGAATCAGAACGGGGTTATAATCAAAATCGTTTCCACAACCCAGGGGATCAATTTCAAGCTCGCCTTGGAAGGCGTGAAGTTTACCCTGACAAAATAATAATTCCGCTTCACCCAAGATCCATCATCCACCCGGCCTTCTCCGTGGAGGAGGCCAGGTGTTTCATAGACAATACAGGATCGAGGAACAGGAAATGCTCAAGACAACTAAATTCTGCATAACGATAATGCTATTCGCCCTTATATCTGCGACCGCTTGTCACGGGCAAGCGGTCTTTCTGGCCAGAAAAGCCCTTGGGGCCGTGCAACATCTGACCAGTTCCGTTACCGGCAGCGGTAGCGGCGCAGCACCGCAGCAGGAAGTGGGGTCCGTTCTCCTGGAGGCCGATGCGAACAAAGTATACGCTACGGCTACGCGTATCATTCAGGGAAACCCGCAATATCAAATCATATCAAGAAATGACGAAAACAGGGAAATCGATTTCACCGACGGCAAAAGAGAGGCGGTCCTGAGTGTAAGCCAACTCCAAGATAATGTCGCGCAGATTCTTGTAAGCTCCGTTACGGCGGCGGGGAAAAAGGAAGATCCTGCCTTTGTTGTGGATGGCATCTTGGGGGTATGTAAGGAGATGAACGTTCAATGCTCCCTGTCCGGAAAATGAAGCAACCTAAACCGTTCGTATCCGCACCAGGACGAGTTATTCTGCCGCGTGCGTAAAAAAAAGCTTGCCGGGATTCTTATCTTCCTCCCACGAGGCGGCACATTCTTCTCAAAAGATATTAAGATAAAGCATCATAATTACCGGTTCGGCGCTAATTTGTTTCCCGCCGGCGACGCTGAAATAGACGACAATGCACCATGGGAACAACATGGATCAATATTTTTTTCCGGCCTGTCCTGACCGGAAGGATGGGAGTACGAAGATGAAGATAGAGAAAAAATGTTGTCTGTTCTCATATACATACCGATCGTCTTTTTTGTGGCACTGTTCCCTTTATGTAGCCCGGCCCGCGCTGATCTGGCCGGGGAAATGACGGATTGTGCAAAATTAGATAATAATGCAGATCGTCTGAAATGTTTTGACGATCTGGCCGGACGGCAACCTCCCGTAGGGACGAAAATCCCCGCACCCGTTTCCATGGATGCCAAAGCGCAAATAAGCGACCAGCCCTCGGTGATGTCAAATCAATGGGAATTGGATCCTTTAAGCAGGAAAAATGCTCCCTTGGTCAGGAGCCACCGGTCCTCATATATCCTGCCCCTTGCCTACAACACTACTCCCAATAGAACCCCTGTCCCGAATGGCGAAACGATTGAAAACATGCAAAACGCGGAGGCAAAATTTCAGCTAAGCTTCAAAACCAAGCTCTGGGAGGATGTCGCAGGCAAGGACATGGATTTATGGTTTGGCTACACTCAGCTCTCCTTCTGGCAGATTTACAATTCAGCATTCTCTGATCCCTTCCGTGATACCAACTATGAACCGGAACTCCTGCTCAATCTTCGTACCGACTACGATCTCTTCGGACTTAGGGGGCGCATCATAAATGTGGGTATAAACCATCAATCGAACGGACGCACCAAACCACTTTCAAGGAGCTGGAATAGAATAGTCGCTAATTTCGGATTTGAGCGCAGCAACTTTAACCTGCTGGTAAAAACTTGGTACAGAATACCCGAGAGCACGCAGAATGACGACAATCCGGGAATCGAAGGATATATGGGATATGGCGAAATATGGGGTTCCTACTATTGGAAGAAGCACAAATTCAGCTTGATGTTCCGCAATAACCTTCGCCTCGGTGATAATAAAGGCGCTGCCCAGATTGATTGGGGTTTCCCGTTGCCATTTATTGAAAATGATCGCATCAGCGGTTATGCTCAGTATTTCAACGGCTACGGAGAGAACCTTCTTGATTATAATGCCAGTTCGAATCGCATCAGCATCGGTCTGATACTTACGGATTGGAAATAATATCGTTAGAAACTCATGGCCACAGAGGCCCCACCTACAAGGTAGGAGCTCTGGCGATCGCCAAAGGCCGTATCCTGCTGCATGCTCCTGCTTTTCATGTCATATTTCGCATCGTCGCCCAGGGGGAAGACGTAAGAGATCTGGGGGGTAATCGTCAAATACGAAGTCGGCTTGATGGGGAGACGCAGCGCCACCACAGCGTCGTGGAAATTATTGTACCGGTCGTTCCTCGATCCATCGGCCCTTCTATCCGTACCATCGCTGTTGACCTTCAGGCGGTTGTCATCCTGGCTGATGAGATAACTCCCCGAGGCGGCAATGGTCACCCCGACGATTTTGTTTAACTCGAAGGTATGGGACAGGCCCAGCAGCATATACCAGATCTGGGTGCTGTCAAAGGACCGCGCCACCTTGAGATTGGGAGACAAGATCGTATTCAAACCCAGGGATGCAGACACCTCCTGGTCATCCTTCTGATCCGGCCCGACGCCGGTGTTGTCCGAGTTCCAAAAAGCGGCGTTTCCGAAATAGGCATAGGCAATCCCGGCATTCACGATTCCAAAGGACCGATTGTAGGCCAGGGTCAAATCGGTCTCCGTCCAGTTGTGCCTTTTGTCTCCCTTATAGGTTGACGTATCGGCAAGATAGGGACGCGTATCCAGATTTCCCCAGACAGTGAGGGAAAACCCCTTGAAGCCAAGCGCAATCTGGGGCTGAATGACGATGCTGTTGCGGGACAGTTCGTCGCCTTTGGCAATATAAGCGCTCAGGACGCTGACCGTCAATTCGGTCGTCGGTTTATCTTCC
>DYRD01000091.1 GCA_020718905.1 Syntrophus aciditrophicus
GGTTCTATGTGACTTCAAGTGGGTGGTTTGGAACAAAACATCACACAGAAATCGAAGATTAATGTTCATAATCAGAAATAATATCCATCCCTGTGCTGTACCTGCATAAAAGTCGCCCCTGCCGGGCGCCGCTTCGCAGAGGTTCTTTCGTGGGGTGAAATAAAAGTGTAAAATTTATGAACTTGCGTGGATTCGCTATTGAAAACAATATGTTCCGAGTGGCGGAATTCCGCCATTGCTTTTTTGATTCCCCTTGGGTTTCTTAGGTTCGAAGCCGTTTTAAGTCTGTATTGCATCGCCCATCGGATTTGGCGCCGGGCGTCTGTATGCAACGCCCGCGGGCCAAGGCTGACACCCTTATAGCGCATTCCCGATGCGGATACGCGCGCGGAAGAGAAAGTTGAAGGCAAAATTTTCGAACAGTCGTCAAAAATGCAGTCATAATGATGCGTTAATCCATGTTGCGGCGCAACATTTTTTTGAGACCGCCCATAGGCGCCCTGTGATGGCGGCCATAGTAAAGACTCGATACCCTCTTTCAAGGGGATAAAACTCCGGGATTCTTGCATTTGGCTCGGTTTACTTCCTGTGTGGGATGCTGAAATTTGATTGCCCACTGTATTCCATACAGAACCTTAAATTTCCTGAATTTAACTGCCGGGGTGATTATCTCCACAAATCATAAAGCAGGTTCAATACCTCCACTTATGACAATTCCCCGGATAAAGCTTACGGCAAACCGCCCGCGCTCATATCAATTTCAAACACCCGGACCGTCCTGTTTCCGTCAGTATCAACAGCCGCTGCCCCAAAGTGAAGTTTTCCGGGAAAGAGACGCTCCGGCCTCCAGACAATCCTCCCGGATTTTCCATCGAGCGTCATCCCGTTAATCAATGGAGAAACAAGCGAGAAAATAAGTTGATCGCCATCCGGCGCGGCGCCGAGTAACTGTAGTTCAATGGTGTCGCCCACACGGAACCGCTTGGTCATTATCTTCATCTCCAGCGACGGGGGAGGGCTGTGGATTACAACTGTCGGACTTTCCGTAACAGGCCCATCCAAACCGTCCCGGATAGCTGATACAACGACGCTTACCGTGTCTCTGCGTTTTAACGCCATGCCGGAAAGAGTGTCCGTAACCTTTCCCTCGACGAAAAGACCATTGACCTTCCATCGGTATGAAAAAACCAGTCCCGCCGAATCTCCACCAGCGAGAACCGGTTCTGCCTTTATCCTGTCGGTCGGCACGGGCTGGGATGGAGTTATACGAACGGCGGAAATGATTGGGGCAGGAACATTCTTCGTGTCATTTGTTCTTACAATCTCCGCGTCATCCGTTTTTTTCACTGTCTCTGAAGAAACCCTCGCCGCACCATTCTGTCCCAAATCCTCATTTTTTTTGACAAGAACAGGTGTAGAATCATCCCCCATATAAAATATGACCACGATCGACAGCAGAAAAAAGGCAATTGCCGCCTTTAGTAAGCTGTTCCTGAACGCTTGCCTTCCTTGCTTCCCTGCAACGGCAGCGCCCGAAACGGCGCCCCTGGCCGAGCCGCCTTTGACGGCTGCCCTGTTCGGGGAATTATTTTTTACATGCCCCCTGCTTGCAGAAACAATCACTCTTTTTTTCACATTGCCAATGTCTTTAGTCATAATCTTGCTGTTTACACGGTTGATATTGATTTCTTTTCTTCAAACCTTCATGTCCAGCACAGGCACAACGAATGATGAAAACGAAGTTTAATGTTCATAAAGCGAAGCTCCATGTTCATAAAATTCGTAAATAAGTGGTTCCCGGGTAGGGACACGGAAACACAACATTTTAATATCGGACGGAAAAATTTTATTTCATAGAAACGTTCACAACAAGGCGGCAAAGACCCCGCACGCATTCTTTGATACATTACCACGATACCTTACCGAATTCTTCTATCAAACCAGTAGAGCATGTTGCTCCGGTTGGCAACACCGGGCGGATTCATGTTAACGCGAAACGTGTTGGAACCTACACCACCCCCGCCGCTTACGGTTACATAGAGATCGGGCGTACCGGAACTGCCTGGCTTTAAGGATATAACCGGCGCAGACGGAATTCCTGAGCCAATGTGCAGGCTCTTCACGGGCTCACCGCTGCTTCCGGGAAGGGCGCCGCCGCCAGTAGAAAATTTTACTCCGTAGAGGTACGCATCCCCCCCCTGCTCACAGGGATCGCTGCTGTTGGACGGCTTGAACGACGTAAAATAGACAACCCCTCCAAAAACCGTGGGATCTGACACAATCTTTTCTCCCTGGCCGTTTAGCTGGATGCGCCAGCCCGCGGTTTTGTTGGCGCTATCCCACACCGCATCCGCATTGGCAAGGGTATCAATTTCGTTGAAATCTAAAGCAGTCGTCAAATCTCCGTCGATCACGCCATAGAAATGTTCCTGGGCATTGGCCGCCGTAGGATCTGTTTTATCTCCTGTTCCCCAGTAAACCCAAATCCTGCCGGATGGGTCCTTGGCAACGGCCGCACTTGTGTAAATGGGCCTGATTGCACCACTTGGAGAATCGAGCAAAAAGCCCCCACTCCAGTTTGATATTCCGCACGACGTATCGCTGGAGCGGCAGAACTTGAAACGCCACATGTTGCCGCCAATGTCTCCTGTGTAGGCCGTGTCAATGAACCCGTCATTGTCTGTATCGACAATAGCCGACGGCGCCGGTATGCTGTACTCCATATTGGAGTTATCCGCCCTCGTATAGCTCCAGAGAACCGAGCCATCGGTAAGGTCAACGACATAGAAACCCTTGCCGCGTGTGTCACAGGCGCCTCCTCCGGAGCAATTGCCGCCGTTGTATCCTCCACCTATGAAACCAACCCATTTTTCCTGCACAGATCCCGAAACATCGATCCGCACCCGGCCTGTCATCATCTTGCTCCACGATTCCCCTAAATATGGTGACTGCGAAGATGTGGACGCTATGCGCCATTTGAATTCAGGGTTCAGGGAATTGGTGATGTCAAGGGCATAATAACCGCAGTAGTAGGGATGACTTGCATCGTAAAGACCAACGAGGCCGACATCGCAGGAGCTCGATGAGCTCCATAAACGGTCCATGCTGCCCCGGCCCTCGCCGAATACAAGGATCGTCTTCCAGTCAGCGGCGCTCTTGCTTTTTCCATCCCCGCTTCCGAGCCACACATCGGCGACGGTTACCGCCCCGTCAACAAAATACTGGTGGGTAAGCGATGTGGGATGGGTTGTATGATAAACATTTTTTAGCTTGGAAAGAAGATTCGGCGGAATGAAGCTCCATGCCTCCGTACCGTCGCTTGTCTTAAACGCATGGAATTGCCCGTCGTTAGCTCCCGCCACGATAAGACGGTTGCCTGTAGTTGACGTCCGGACATGGCCGGTGCGGTGGGCTGCGAAGGCGTTATTGGCATCTCGCATATCGTCAAAAAAAGTTGAGGGGGTGCCAACGGTAATAGGGGTGGAGCGAAAAACGTCCCCCAGTTTCCAGTTGTCAGGATTTTTGGCCGGATCTCCCCGAAAGTAACCAACCACGTCGTCCCTCTCCGTTGTGGTAGCAACCCCAAGCAGGGCGGTCGTTATGTTGGTTGTATTAAAATCAACCATTGAACCACTGGTAAATGTCTTCATGTTCCTGGTGGCATGGCTTGTCATTTGCAGGACTTCTCCCGCATCCCACAAAACAGAACCCACGGTTCCATCGCTGTTTATCTGGTATTTTTTCATGTGACCCAGCCAGAAAGGGTCGTTGGCCACAGGCTGAAAAGAACCCTCATAAAGATAATTTTCATCCTGGGTGCGGGATGACTGAACGGAAGACTGGGAGAATGAGTAGGTGGCCTCCCGGATAATGTTGATTGCCGTCTTCAAGGCCAGGGCAAGCTGATCGGCATCCGAGGCCAGAAAGGCGTATCCCGACAACGGCAAATAGCCGGGGTCATTTGAACTGGCCCGGAAACTGCTGGTAGAAATACCTGACGGATTCGACGAATCATAACAGGTATCGGCGATTGCGGCGCTGTCTGTGTCGCAGCTCACAACGGCAGGATTGTAAGCGGTTGCGATCGTGGAGTTCGCGGTGTTGGGATCATCGGTACCGCCGAAATAGGCCATCCAATTCAAGGTATTACGGAGATAGGAGGGCATGGTCGATCCAAAACCGATCATAAAAACCTTGTAGCCCGCATCTGCCAGCGCCTTGGCCTTTTCGACGGATGCCCTCCTGCGCTTGTACTGATGCGATTGACACTCGGCGCCGGAGCCGCCGCACGAAAAGGTATCCGAACCGTCTGTAACAAAGATGACGAATTTTGATCGACAGGCCTTCGCAGCATCTCCAGCCTTGTGGGCGTCCAGATAAAGCTTTGCCTCGCCCTGGGCAGACCCCAGAGGAGTGCCGCCGTTCGCGCTTGCCCCGCCAACAGAGTATGACCCGGTACTGCCGACCGTGCAGCTTGTGTTGCTGTTACAGAAAATCTGGCTGTACTTGGAGCCGATGTACCGCCTGCTTGAAGTGCTCGAACCCGGTATTTGGATGCATCCGCTTGTGTAGCTTCCGCCCGTATCATCAGCACCGCAGTCGTAGTATCTCATGAAGCCGATCCGGACCCCAAGACTCCCCTCGTCGGATGCATTCACCGTCCCGTCATTGTTGTCGTCAAGAATGTTGAAAATAGACCTCTTGGCTATATTAAGGCGGCTGCAGTTATTGCTGCAGTTGGTCATGGAAGCGCCGCAGAACCCACCGACGCAGCCGGCGCCGAAGCAGTTTACAGTATCTGCAGCGCATGACAGGCTATGCCCATAAGGTTTATCATCGCCCGCCGGATTCCAGTCCATGCTTCCCGACATATCCAGGAGGATCAAGGCATCCGGGGCAACCGAAGTGGTGAAGAGCGCCTCCTCGCCTTCGGCGGGAGTATCCGCCCTAACGATCGTGGGATAAAGCAACGTAAGCGACATCAAAATGATCAATATTCCAGTTCTGAAAGCCTTCATGGCTCCCTCCTATCGCGACATCGTTGAAATTTCAATAGGTCCGTAACCGACTCCGACTGCTATTTTGACCTCTGTGTCATAGTTAACATTTTCTCCCATGACATCAGCGTTATAGCGTTTCTGACCCCAGGACTGACCGCCGCCGATTGAGTAGCCGGAGATGGGAAGGTAGGTCGGGCCAGATGTCGGCAGGGCAGGAACACCAATGGTGTAACGGTCACCGGGGGCATTGTTTTCGTCCACAATAGAGGTTCCCGCAAATCCGGCGAGCCCCCCTGAATCCAGAGGATCAAAAACGCGCAAAAGCTGATTAATACCGGTATCGGCGGCGATTAATGCCTTTTTCTCTCCCACCATCGCTGAAGTAGAACGCAAGTCTTGAGTACTGAGCTGAATGACCATGATTCCCAAGGCAAGCATGATGACAGAGGCGATCAGAGCCGCAATCAGCGCAAACCCTCTCTGCTGTTTCAGGCAGGACAGCGAATCATTTTTTTTTACCTGCCCGGATTCGCTAATTGTTGATCCCGTGGTTTTTGAGAATAATGTTAGTTCCATAAATCAACTTCCTCTTCTGATTAGTTCCCGGGTCAACATCGGCCGTCTCCACGGCAATCGTAATATCGATTCTTCTGATATCAGGCACCATCGACTGGTCGCCGACGACAGGAAAAACCTCCGTCCCGACACCATCAAAATATCTGAAAAGCGGTATGTTAAGGCTGCCGTTGATGACCCTCACCCCGCTGGATGCGGGATCGCTTGCGGAAGGACCGAGAAAAGGCTGCGCTCCACTGGAGTCTCGAGAACCGCTGTCGCAACTGATGGTTTCCCTCGTAATGCGCTGATCGGTTTGCGCGGGCAGGTACTCATATCTGATGATTTCGTTGCCTGCATTACTGCCGGCATTATCGTCGGCAACGTCATGGTCGTCGTCAATATCCATTTCGATGGTCAAGGCGTCGGCCGTTGCATCGCGTAAGCCGCGGCGGACTGTGGGTGGTTCATTTCCGGCACATGTCGAAGGATTGACCCAGATGGTGTTGTCCGCCCAGCTACTGTAGGAAACCATCCGTATTTCCAGCGCCATGACTTGGAGCGCCCCCCTGACATCCTGCTGGGCGACAACCTTCCGCTCTATTCCGGTCGTTGATTTCTGCGCCATGTTGACAACCGAATAGATCGCCAGCAGCATGACCATCCCCACGCCAAGGGCAACCAGCGTCTCGGCCAGGGTAAATCCTCTTTGGTCCTTCCCATAAATATTTTTCATGCGTTGGGACACCCCTCAGGAAATCGCCAGAGTTCCTGTCTGATCACATTCGTACTTTCCGTTATAATATTTGCCCCGCCGTTCCAGGCCACCGTTACAATGACCGTGAATATGTTCGTACCGATACTGGTTACGGTTGTTGTAACCGTATAAACCGCATCCCCCTCAAGGGATGCAGCCATCCCGCTGGAGCGGACGACGGCAGTGGTTGTGGCGGGATTTACTGTCACGCTGTTGCAGGGATTCATGATCCACGCCTGCTGCCGCTCCAGTTCCGCGGAAAGGATCATTGCTGCTCTTCCCATATAATCGGCACGGGCCTCCGTTTTCCATGCGCTGGGCTGCATCGACATGATCGCCATGATTCCGATGGCAGTCAAAAACATGGAGATCACCACTTCGATGAGGCTGATCCCCCGGCATGATCGAAAGGTTTCTTTCTTTCCCCTTATGAACTTGTGATTGTTATCCATAAGCATATTCGAAACCATCAAAATCTTTACAGATAAGAAGTGATTACCATACCCTGTAAAATGGATAAACAACTACTGCATGGTAAACTGCAGGCTGGTTCTCCCCGCACTGCTGACGGTTATCACCGCCGAAGAACCCCTTGAATTAGTAATGGTTATGCTCCCCGTCCCCATCAGACCACGGGACTGAATCGTAATCTGGTTGTCTGGAAAAGTCACGGAACTCAGAACCATCCCCACTCCAAAATCAGAGTCCGACAAAACCTTGGGAATTACTAACCCGTCAGTATTGTTTATTGTATATTTGTTCTGGGCGACATCTAATGTTATCGTATGGGCAATGCCCTTGCCAAACGCCTGTTGTCTGTAGAAGGCTATGTCGGCGGCAATATTCCGCGCCGTTGTTCGCAGGTTGCTGTTGGCGACAAATCTCTGCCAGCCGTATGCCCCCATGCTGGCTACTACGCCAAGAATAGCCACGACTATCAGAAGTTCAATCAGTGAGAAGCCTTTGATTATTCTTTCCTTGTTCATATGATCTCTGCCGCTGGAATCCCGGGCGCGAAAAACACCAACATCTCTTTTTGTAAACAAGTTCAAATTTCAATTTCACAATGAGACATGTGGACATTCCTGTCAATAAGAATAATCACAAATGTGTGAAGATAGTCACACTTTTTAAGTATTTTGCATGACAAAAGAATCTTGGATACCGAAACCTGTTTTTAAAAAAATAAAAAAAAGGAGTTAACATCATTTCCAAAAAAAAGATAAGCCAATCCGGCAGCGCAAAGAAAAGGCCCGAATGGAATGGCAAACTTCAAGTTCTTACCCCTGAACAGGATAAAGGCGATACCCACCACAGCTCCGATCAGGGAGCTGACCAGCAGAATAAAGATAATGGACTTGACTCCCAAGAAAGCCCCCAGCATTGCCAGCAGGTTCACATCCCCTCCCCCCATCCCTTCCCGTCCGGTCAGTGCCTCGTAGTAAACAGCCACAAAATAGAGGACACCGGCGCCGACCATGATACCCAAAAAAACTTCGCTTATCGCAAGTCCCATGAAGATAACTGCCAGAATGGCAAATACCGGGATACCGGTCAGGGTCAGTATGTGGGGGATTATCTGGTGATCGAGATCAATGAAGCTTATTACCAGAAGGGCACAGACAAACAGAAAGACTGCCAGGGAAACTGTGGTAAGACCATATTTCTGAAAGGTCAGGAACGCAAAAAATGCAGTCATGATTTCGATAACAGGATAACGGCAGGAGATACGCTCGCCGCAGTCCCGGCACTTCCCCCGGAGAAGCAGAAAACTGATCACGGGAATGTTGTCGTAGAAACGGACAGGGTGGCCGCATTTGGGGCATCTGGAAGCGGGGCGGACAATGGAGACGCCTTCGGGAATTCGACTGATGCAAACATTGAGAAAACTCCCGCTTGCAGCACCGACCAGCACGACAAAAATCACAACCCAAACTGTCCAGAAAGAATCCATAATAATAAACTCCGATGGCAACGCTCGCAAGGATAAGGCTGCCTTTTTTCAATTGATCGACAGTGAAGTCTTTCGTAGCATATTTCACCTGAAATTCAAAAGGCAAATAACCATGTGGTTTACGTTCCATACCGGTCTTGATTTATTCCGCAGTAAAAACAGTTTGCATCAATTTTAGAGGCGCTGTAGAAGCTTTTTCGGGTTTCTCAACAAATCCCTCGAATAAAGGCGTCGCCGCGAAGGGAAAAAATGGAATATGTGCAGACGGTTGACCCTGGGGACGAAAACTCCGGTTCGGACGATTTTGGGGATGTGATTCATTAAATGGTACTCTCGAGGGAAATGGATATCTGTATGAATGCCGAAGTTCAGAGAATAATCGACGATGAAATGATGCGCAGGGCTCTGAAACTGGCCCGGAAGGGTGCAGGAGGCGTCAGCCCCAATCCTCTGGTCGGAGCCGTCATCGTCAAGAACGGCAGGG
>DYRD01000092.1 GCA_020718905.1 Syntrophus aciditrophicus
GGCGTCGGTTTTGCATATCCGCCCGCCCGTGAAGGGATGGGCCTGCGCGAGGGCTTCGGGATCCCCGTCGGCGATGGCGACAATGGGATAACCGGCCTTTTTGAGGAGGTATCCCATTGCCGTGCCCACCTTGCCCAGACCGATGATGCCGATGCGGTCCTTCTTCTTCACCAACTCATGCCGCCTGATCGATCCCCGATAACTGCCAGGGATTGTTTCCCACGGGGCGGACGAGGGTCCAGTATTCTTCAAATTTTACGGGGTCGGTTTTACTTCCCGCGAGTAACTCGCCGCTTGCAGAGACGGTGTAATCGAGGAGATTGGCCAGGAAACGGACGGTAATGAAATCCTTTCCCTGCTCCTGCCACGCCTCGGAGATCTCCACGGTGCGGACGGCGATGTTTTCCAGCTTGTTGAATTTTCCTTCCCGCTTCATCTTTTCCGCTTCATCCTGCATAATGCGATACATTTCATCGGTCAGCAGGTTTCGGGTGGAAGACATGTCGCGATTTGCCCAGGCCCCCTGGATCTTGAAAAAGACGTCCATGCATTGCTCGTTGAACTTGTCTGCGGTGAAGCCGGGGTCCATCTGTTTTATGTAGCCGATACCCCGGCGACGATCTTCATCAACAGTATCCTGAGGGGCGGCAGAGGATGGCTGGGCGTAGCCGGGGGACACGGATTCGGGACCGGATCCCTGATAGTAGGCGGGGGAAGCCGTCGCCTCTTGCTGTTTGCGTCGCTTGATGAACCAGTAGATGCCGTACAGCAGGCCGCCGAGCAGCAGGATATCGAAAAAACTGATACCACCGCCGCCCATGACGCCGTGACCGCCGAAACCAAGGCTGCTGAAGAGCATCCCGCCCAGGAGGCCGCCGGCCAGACCGGCGCCCATGTTTCTCAAGAATCCGCCCGACTGGGGGGCCTGCGGCGCTGCCGGGGCCGGACTCGTCAGGTTCCGGGAGGGACTTGTCGCCTGGCTTGATGATGGCGTAGAGGGGCTGTACGATGATCGTGACCCCCTGCTGCCGCTGAAACGGCCGCCGCCGGCGCGGGCATAGGCGTCGAGTTCGAGGACAAATACCGCCATGAACATGGCGATAAAGAAAACGGCGCTGCCTTTCATCCAGGTGCTTCTTTTCATGTTTATTCTCCTTTTTTCATTAAATTCATTTTAATTGGCATTGATTTGCTTGTCATTCATGCCTGACTTTTATATACAGTCAAGAACAATTTTGTATAGGTCGGTAAATTATGATTAAAGCTGAGTTTTTGATATTTGACCTCGACGGCACCCTGGCCGCCACCGGCGAGGATATCGCCATTGCGGTCGACCATACCCTGAAAACCCTCGGTCTGGCAACCCTGAATCGCGAGCGCATCCTCAGCTTCGTCGGTGACGGGGTGGAGGAGCTCATCAGACGATGCCTGGGCGGGGAAAATCGGGAATTCTTCGCCCGGGCCATGAAGATCTTTCTGGAATACTATGGAGCGCATCTGCTGGATCGGACGGTTCTCTATCCCGGCGTCCGGGAATGCCTCGATTATTTTCGGGACCGGCGGAAAGTCGTCATCAGCAATAAACGCCAGGATTTTACCGTCAGAATCGTTCATGAACTCGGAATCGCTCCGTTTTTCGAGGATATCGTCGGCGGCGACGTCATGCCCTATAAGAAGCCGGACCCCCGCCTTGTCGAGCCTTATTTGCAGCGTTTTCACATCCCTCGCGAAGGGACGGTGATCATCGGGGACGGTCCCAACGATATCCTCCTGGCCAGAAACGCCGGGGTGTGGAGCTGTGCCTGCCTGAACGGCCTGGCGCCCCGGAACAACCTTTTGAAACTCCGTCCCGATTATACCTGCGAAAGCCTGCTGGAGATCAGGGGACTTTTTAGCTGAGAACGTCATGCTGGGCAAAGTAAAGAAGACAATTGAGAAATATCAAATGATCCGGTCCGGCGAGGGGGTACTCGTTGCCGTCTCCGGCGGGCCCGATTCCGTCGCCCTGTTGGCGATCCTCCATAAACTGGCCCCCGAACTCGGGTTCCGCCTCGTTGTGGCCCACCTCAATCACGGCCTCCGGCCGGAAGCGGATGAGGAAGAGCATCTGGTGCGGGAGCTATCCTTGTCCATGGGGCTGCCCATGGAATCTGCCCGGGCCGATATTCTTGACCTGACCCGCTCCCTGGGGAAATCCGTCGAAGATACGGCCAGGGGGATTCGCTATTCATTTCTTGATGAGGCGGCGTCCCGGGTGCATGCGGACCGCATCGCCCTCGGCCATCATCTCCATGATCAGGCGGAGACCGTCCTCATGAATCTCCTCCGGGGGAGCGGTCCCGAAGGGCTAAAAGGGATGCAGCCGGTCCGGGATCGGCGGTACATCCGTCCCCTCCTCTATACGAGCAGCAGCGAGATCAGGGCGTTCCTCGCGGACGAGGGCCTGTCATACGCTCTTGACCGTTCCAATGAGGACCCGAAGTACATGCGGAACCGGATCCGCCATGAACTGCTGCCCATGCTGGATCGTCAATACAAAACGGGGATCGCGATGATTCTGGCCAGGACGGCGGAAGTAACCGGTCGGGAGGATGATTTCATGCAGGACCAGGTGCGCCTGGTCCTCGCGGATTGGAATATCTCTGAGTCAACACCCAACGTATGCCTGGAGATCGCGAAGCTCCGGGCGTTGCATGAAGCCCTGGCGCGCCGCATCGTCAAAACTCTCCTGGAGCGGTTTTCCCCGGAGGAAAAGGGGGTTTTTCACTCCCATATTCAGGCGGTTCTCGATCTGGCATTTATGGGAAAGCCTTCCGGTCGTCTCTATCTTCCCCTCGCCGTCGAGGCAAAAAGGGATTACGGACGCCTGATCCTGGGGCGTCGGAAAAATAACGGGTCGAGCGTTAATTACTGCTATCCCGTCGCCGTCCCGGGGAGAATTCATGTCCCCGAAGGGCAGATGGTTCTCGAATTCAGCATCATCGATGCCGATCACCCCGAAGTCATCGAATTAACGCGTGAAAAGGGAGGGGCGGTGCGAGCATGCACCCTGGAAGTACAAAAAGCGGGCCAGGTTTGTCTGGATTATGAGCGCTTGGCCTTCCCGCTGACCATCAGAAACATCCAGCCGGGCGACCGGATGCAACCCCTCGGTATGGAAGGGACAAAAAAGGTGAAGGCCGTCTTTATCGACAGGAAGGTCTCCCGTGACGACCGGTGTCGTATCCCCCTGTTGGCTGACGCCGGCGGCATCCTGTGGATTGCCGGATTATGCCTGAGTGAAGCGGTCCGGATCACCGCCGGGACCAGGCAGGTCTTGAAGGTGATATATGATCAAGGCAAAGAGAAATCCATTGAAATACGGGAAGGGTTATTGTAAGGGGAGGCATAGCCTTAGCGGCGAATTTTACCACGAGGAGAGATCCTATTGAATCCACTACAAAAAAATATTGCCCTCTGGCTGGTTGTCAGCCTGGTATTTGTCATGCTGTACCATCTGTTCACTCAGCCGAAAGGACAACAGGAAATTGTTATTTATAGCGATTTTGTCGCCTATGTCGATAAGGGGCAGGTAAAGGAAGTTACCATTCAGGGCGAAAACGTTACGGGCAAGCTTGCGGACAACAAAAGCTTCAAAACCTTCATGCCGAAAGACACCGACCTGATCGGCACCCTCAAGGAAAAAAATGTACGGATTGCCGCGAAACCCGTTGAAGATTCACCCTGGTACATGACCATTTTGATTTCCTGGTTCCCCATGCTGCTGTTGATCGGCGTCTGGATCTTTTTCATGCGCCAGATGCAGGGCGGCGGCAAGGCCATGGCCTTCGGGAAGAGCCGGGCCCGCCTCATGACCGACAAGACCAACAAGGTAACCTTCGAAGATGTGGCGGGAATCGACGAAGCAAAAGCGGAATTACAGGAAGTAATTGACTTTTTGAGGGATCCCACGAAGTTTTCCCGTCTTGGCGGTCGTATTCCCAAGGGATTATTACTGGTCGGAGCCCCGGGAACGGGGAAGACCCTGTTGGCACGCGCCATTGCCGGGGAAGCGGACGTTCCTTTTCTGTCCATTAGCGGTTCCGATTTCGTGGAGATGTTTGTGGGCGTAGGGGCCTCCCGGGTCCGGGATCTCTTTAACCAGGCCAAGAAACACGCCCCCTGCATCATCTTTATCGACGAGATCGATGCCGTCGGGCGGCAGCGCGGCGCCGGACTGGGCGGTGGCCATGACGAGCGGGAGCAGACCCTCAACCAGCTCCTGGTGGAGATGGACGGTTTCGAATCCAACGAGGGCGTCATTCTGGTCTCGGCAACCAACCGCCCCGATGTTCTCGATCCCGCCCTCCTCAGGCCGGGACGCTTCGATCGCCAGGTTGTGGTGCCCCTGCCGGACGTCAAGGGCAGGGAAAAGATTTTCGACGTCCATGCCCGGAAGGTTCCTCTCGACAGTGACGTTAATTTCCAGGTGATGGCCCGGGGGACGCCCGGTTTTTCCGGAGCGGATATCGAGAATATCATCAACGAAGCGGCCCTTTACGCGGCGCGCATGAATAAGGAAAAGGTCGGCATGGCGGATTTTGAATTCGCCAAGGATAAGATCCTCATGGGATCGGAACGTAAGAGCATGGTGATCAGCGACGAGGAAAAGCGCAACACCGCCTATCACGAGGCCGGTCACACCCTGGTTGCGAGGCTTACGCCTGGTACGGATCCCATTCATAAGGTGACCATCATTCCCCGGGGGCGTGCCCTCGGCCTGACCCAGCAATTGCCCATTGACGAGAAACACACCTATCCGCGAACTTTCCTCCTTAACAACATTGTTATTCTCCTGGGCGGACGGGCGGCGGAGGAAATCATCCTGAAGGAATTCACGACGGGGGCGGGCAACGACATTGAACGGGCTACCGCTTTGGCGCGCAAGATGGTCTGTGAGTGGGGAATGAGCGAAACGATGGGTCCCTTGAGCTATGGCAAGAAGGAAGAAGCCATTTTTCTGGGCCGGGAGTTTGCGACCCACAAGGATTACAGCGAAGATACGGCCCAGAAGATCGACAGCGAGGTTTCCCGGATTGTCTCGGAAGGATATGCGAAGGCGAAGGGGCTGTTGAACGAACATATGGACATCCTCAATCGTCTCGCCGAAGAACTGCTGGAAAAAGAGGTCCTGAACACCGCCGAGATAGACGCAATTATCGGTCTGACGACGCCAACTGAATTAACAGCGGTCAAGCCGGCAATAGATGATGACGCTGCAATAGATGAAGTTGTCGTCCTGATGGCGCAGGATGCCAAGCCGGAAGACCCTGCGGCCTGATCGGGACCGGGTATGTGGTTCTTAAGAGACCTCCAGATCGATTCGCCGACCGCGGCCCTTGCCGTCCTGAATGAAATCAAGGTTGATGACTGCGGGATCGAGGCGATGCTGCCCAAGATGCGGCACCTTAACATTCGGATGGAAGGGGTGTCGTGCCGGGCGGCAAACATTATCAAGCAGGAGATGCTCGCCGTCGGCGGAGACGCCGCCGTGGCGAGGGGAACCGTGGCCTGTAGTATTCCCGCTACGGATGTGGTTCTCATGGGGACGCAAAAGCAACTGCGGCGATTTGCCGCAAAGATCACCCGCCAGCCTTTCGGATTATCCATGCTCGCGGTATCCGTGGCGAAGTTCCTTGAGAATATAGATAAACAAACCCGTATCCTGAAGACCGCCCGGCGGGATATAACGCTGGGGGACAGAACCCTCGTCATGGGCATTGTCAATATGACTCCCGATTCATTTTCCGACGGCGGTCGCTACCTAGCCACGGATCAGGCAATTGCCCACGCCCTGCGACTTGTTGATGAAGGCGCCGATATCCTTGATTTCGGTGGTGAATCATCACGGCCCGGCGCCTTGCCCGTGTCTCCCGAGGAAGAATTGGCCCGGGTCGTGCCGGTAATTGAAGCTGTGGCCGGAAAGGTTGAAACCCCCCTTTCCGTGGATACGACCAAGGCCGCCGTTGCCCGGGCGGCTATTGACGCAGGCGCGGAAATCGTCAACGATATCAGTTCTCTGAGATTTGATGAGCAGATGCCGGCGGTCGTTGCCGGGACAGGGGCCGCGGTCATCCTCATGCATATGCGCGGGACCCCCGTCGATATGCAGGCCGGAGATCTGACTTATACATCCCTATGGGGGGAGATTCTCCGCTTTCTTGAGGAGAGGGTTGCCGCCGTTCAAAAAGTGGGCATTGAAGAGCGGCGGCTCGTGGTTGATCCCGGGCTGGGATTCGGCAAGTCTTTCGCAGACAATTTCCAGATTCTGCGGGATTTGCATGAATGCCGGGTCCTGGGTGTTCCCGTCCTCGTGGGACCGTCACGTAAGGCCTTCATCGGACGGATCACCGGCGGCACGCCGGCCGAGCGCACCGAGGGAACCGTGGCGGCAGTGACTGCGGCGATTATGAACGGAGCGGATATTGTCCGGGTTCATGAGGTAGGAACCATGAAAAAAGCGGCGGCAGTTGCAGACGCCATCAGGGGCAGGGGCTGATGATCTCCGGTATCGGTGCTGACCTGGTGGAGATTGAGCGCTTGGGCAAAATACTTGAGCGCTGGGGTGATAAATTCGCTCGAAAGATATTTGCCGATGAGGAAATCAGTTATTGCCGAAAACATGTCCTTCCGGCCATGCATTTTGCCGCTAGGTTCGCCGCCAAGGAGGCCTGTTTGAAGGCGTTCGGAATCGGTTTGGGCATGGGTGTCGGTTTGAAGGACATCCGGGTGTCCCGGAGCGATAGGGGTGCCCCTTTGCTGATCTTTACGGATAAAGCCCGCATGGAGATGGAGAAACAGGCAATTACAGTTGCCCATCTCAGTCTGACCCATACGCGGCGCCACGCCATGGCCATGGTCGTTCTGGAGAAATAAGCGGTTCCTTATGGAGATAAAGGTTCAGTCCAAAAGCCCTGAAGATACCTTCCGGATGGGAGCGATAATCGGGGCCGGAGCGGATAAGGGTGACGTTATTGCCCTCATCGGCGATCTCGGTACCGGGAAAACATGCCTGACCCAGGGGATTGCCGCCGGTTTGGAAGTGCCTGCGGTGTATCCGATTACGAGTCCGACCTTCACCCTGATCAATGAATACCCCGGGCGACTCGTGCTCTACCATTTTGACAGCTACCGTCTGGAGGGATCGAAAGATCTCGAGGATATGGGTTATGAAGATTATTTTTACGGGGATGGCGTCGTCGTCATCGAATGGGCGGAAAAAATCAGAGACATCCTGCCGGAGCAGACATTATTTATAAACCTGGCATATCTGAATGAACATGACCGAAAATTGACCGTGACCGGAAACGAGGAGAAAATCAATATAATCAAAAACCTTTTAACAAAGGGAGGATTCTGACAAATGGGTCTTGTGGTACAGAAATACGGTGGAACGTCCGTGGCGGATCTGGAACGCATCGAGAATGTAGCCCGGCGGGTCATCAAAGAAAAAGAGGCAGGCAATGACATGGTGGTTGTCCTTTCGGCCATGGCCGGCGAAACGGACCGTCTCATCAATCTGGCGCACCAGGCGGCGGAGGACCCCGATTCCCGGGAATACGATGCCCTGGTTTCCACGGGGGAACAGGTGACCGTGACCCTGCTGTCCATAGTGCTCAACCGCCTGGGTTATCGGGCCCGTTCTTTTCTCGGTTATCAGATAAAAATCAATACGGACGGGGCTTTCAAGAAGGCGCGCATTGTCAAGATCGATACGAGGAAGATCCGGGAAGAGCTGAAGAAGGGTTCGATTATTGTGGTAGCGGGGTTTCAGGGCGTCGACGGGGAAAACAATATTACGACCCTGGGCCGGGGTGGTTCCGATACGAGCGCCGTTGCCCTCGCGGCGGCGATGAAAGCGGATGTGTGCGAAATATATACTGATGTGGATGGGGTATATACGACGGACCCGAATATATATGACAAGGCGCGGCGCCTTGACAAAATATCTTATGATGAAATGCTGGAGATGGCAAGGGCGGGGGCCAATGTGTTGCACCCCCGGTCCGTGGAACTGGCGAAAAAATTTGAGGTCCCCGTTTATGTCAAATCTTCTTTTTCAGACGTAAACGGGACTCTGGTGACCAAGGAGGATAAGGATATGGAAAAGGAAGTGGTGTCCGGCGTAACCTATGACCGGGATCAGGCAAAAATTACCGTCGTCAATGTGCCGGACAGACCGGGGATCGCCGCGCGCCTGTTTACGCCGCTTGCGGAACATAACATCATGGTGGACATGATCATTCAGAATGCGAGCGTCGACAGCCTGACGGATCTGACCTTTACGGTTTCCCGAAAGGATGTGAAGCAGGCATCTATCCTCGTTAAGGATGCGGCAAAAGATATCGGGGCCGCCAACGTAGTGATCGATGACAGCGTGGCCAAGATCTCCATCATCGGTGTGGGGATGGTGAGCCACTCCGGGGTTGCCGCCAAGATGTTCACGACCCTGGCCAAGGAAGGCATCAATATCGAGATGATCAGCACGTCGGAAATAAAGATTTCCTGCGTCGTGAAGGCGAAATATACGGAGTTGGCCGTGATGGTCCTGCATGACGCCTTTGAACTGGAAAGACACAAATCCTGAGCGATGACCCTGAAAGAAAGGCAGATCAGCGGCTTGATGATTTTTCTTGCCGCCGCCATGGTCATGTATGGGGCGGGGACTGCCTGGCTTCATAATCGTCCTCCGGATGTCGACATTCCC
>DYRD01000093.1 GCA_020718905.1 Syntrophus aciditrophicus
GCCGGTTGTGGATGCGCACCATCGGCAGTACGCTGGTGGGCGAATTGGTCGATTCAGCGATCTTTGTGGTGATTGCGTGTTTCTTCGGCGTGTTTCCCTGGACGTTGTTCGTCACGCTGGTACTGACCAATTACCTTTTCAAGTGCGCCGTTGAAGCGTTGATGACCCCTGCCACGTATCTCCTCGTCAATCGGCTGAAACGGGCCGAAGGGGTGGATGTGTATGATATCGGAACCGATTTCAACCCGTTCAAGGCATAACACGGCTACCCGAAACTTTCTCCGCATCCAGCGCCGCATTGGAAAAGGCCACGGGTCCACACTTTTGCCAGGGAAAACTTTGCGGATCAATCTGTATCCGCATGCGCGATGGTTTCTGAATGACGCCATGCAGCCGGTCCAGCGTGATGTCATCGGGAGCTGTGAAAAGTCGCAGATTCGGGAAACCCATATTCCTCTTGCTGTCATTTCCTCATTCGGCCATGATGGCAAACACCGCCTCTGTCGCAGCAAAGGCGGCTTGGAGGATTTTGCCGCGCCCCGGAAACATGCGTAGGATATTTCGCCGGTCATGATTATCGATCGCTGATATTTATCAACGACCGGGGAAAAATCAATTGCCTTTGAATGACGAGGCAAACTGTTCCCGCAACGCTTTTTTCTGGATTTTGCCCATGCTGTTGCGCGGCAGGTCATCGATGAAATAGACGCGCTTGGGAACCTTGAAGCCGGCCAGCTCCCCTTTCAGGGACGCGATGATCTCCGCTTCGGTCAGCGCCAGCCCCCTTTCATTCTTCTGGCGGATGACGGCGGCGACCACTGCCTCGCCGAAATCGGGATGGGGCACGCCGATGACCGCCGATTCAGTCACCCCGGGGATAATGTCAATCATCTCCTCGATTTCTTTAGGATAGATGTTCAGCCCGCCGCTGATGACAAGGTCCTTTGCGCGGCCGATTATGGAAATGTAGCCATCCTTGTCGATTTTTCCCATATCCCCGGTCTTGAAAAATCCGTCTGCGCTAAATTCTTCTTTGGTCTTTTCCGGCATGTTCCAGTAACCGCGAAAGACGCTTTTGCCCTTGACCTGGATCTGGCCGACATCGCCGATTTCCACGGGTCTGTTCTGTTCGTCAACGATCCTGATTGCCACCTCCGGCAGAGGGAAACCGACCGTCCCACCCCGCCTTTCGCCGTCATAGGGATTCGAGGCGAACATGTTGCCTTCGGTCATTCCGTAGCGTTCCAGAATCGTCTGGCTGGTTCTCTGCTGGAACTCCTGAAATGTTTCGATGAGCAGCGGTGCCGAACCGGAGACGAAAAGCCTCATATTGACGCATGTTTCTTTCGTAAAGCCGGGATCGGCGAGCAGGCGCGTGTAATAGGTCGGGACCCCCATGAACACCGTCGCCTTCGGCAGCAGCGAAAGGGCCCTTTGAGCGTCAAATTTTGGTTCGAACAGCATGGGGGTTCCGTTCAAAAGCGAACAGTGGATCGCGACGAAGAGCCCGTGGACGTGGAAGATCGGAAGCATGTGCAAAAGCACGTCTCCGGGCTTAAAGCCCCAGTATTTATGCAGAACTTGCGCGTTTACGGCGAGATTGCGATGGGAGAGCATTGCCCCTTTCGAACGTCCGGTCGTCCCGGAGGTGTAGAGGATGGCGGCCAGGTCGTTGCCGTCGCGGGGAATCGTGGTAAAGTGATCCGGCTGTGCCGCCGCCCGCCCCGCCAGATCACCGCCCCCTTCGTCATCGAGTTCCAGGACGTGGCTTACCCCGGCCTTGCCGGCAAGTTCCCCGGCCAGGGCCTTGATCTGCGGTCTGCAGACAAACACGCGCGGAGTTGCATCCGCCAGGAAGTACTCGATCTCGTGACGCTGATAGGCGTCGTTCATCGGCAGGTAAACGGCGCCGGCCCTCAGGCAGCCGAGATAGAGAAACAGGGCCTGGGGCGATTTTCTGACTTGCACGGCGACACGGTCGCCCGGCTCTACACCCAGCGAGACAAGCAGATTGGCACAGCGGGCCGACTCCTGCCGGAGCCTGCCGTAGCTGATCTCAGAGCCGTCGGGCAGAATCAGGCAGGCTGATCCGGGATTTTCCGGAAAGCCGGCCTGAAGAATCTCGTACATGTTTTCACTCATAGTAGCTCCTCCGATATTTCAACGAATCGTTTACATTGCGATCATGATTCAGGCAAGAGGCGGAGAGGAGGCTGACGTCTGTGATATGCCCGGTCAGGAAGATGCTCGAAATAAGCACCGACCAGAAACCGACCACCAGCGTGGCCGTGTAGGGTGTTGACATCGTGGCCATGATGTTTGCGAATAGATCCATCCCCCCGATCTTGCTCATGCGCTGGATCAGAACCGTGACCCCGGTTACCATCAGGATCGCGCTCCACGGCATTGCCTTCAACACCCTATCCTCTTCTGCGGCTTTCAGCAATACCAGAATGGAAATATTTGACAGGAAAAATATTGGCGTCGGCTTGAATACTATTTAAGCGATGGTGCGAGGTGTTGCATGCGGCAATCGGCGATCCATCCGAAAGGAGCGGGATGGAACAGGACGTCTTTGTCCGACTGAAGTGTCTCAAGGGGAACGCCCGGCGTGCTCCTGCGGTGGTTTTTCAAATCCGCCGCCATTCCGAACGGGCCGACCGGTCCGGAATGATCCCGTGTTTCTAAATTTTTAGAATTCTACAGCAAAAGCTCTCCTCCCCCGGGTAAATATGCAGTCATATCAGTATCATTTCCTGGCATGATTTTTGTTGTACTATTCATATAGTTCCTATCACAACCAGAGGGATGGACATCAAATGACAGATCAAGATCAGAATCACCCGGAGGGGGCCCTGAAAGGCTTGAGAGTCCTGGACATGACGAGGGTTCTTGCCGGGCCGTTTTGCGCCATGTTCCTGGCCGACATGGGGGCCGAGGTCATCAAGGTTGAAGAACCCGGCAAGGGAGACGATTCCAGAGGGTATCCGCCCTTCATAAGAGGGGCCAGCGCCTACTTTTCCAATTTGAACCGGAACAAACAGAGCATCGTTCTGGATCTGAAGAAATCCGAAGGCAAGAAAATCTTGATGGACCTGCTGGAAAAATCGGATGTTCTGCTGGAAAATTTCAAGCCGGGAACGATGGATAAGCTTGGCTTCGGATACGAGAGCGTCCGGGCAATCAATCCGCTGATCATCTATGCGTCGATCTCCGGTTTCGGCCAGTATGGGCCATACAAGGATCGGCCCGGCTACGACATCATCGGGCAGGCGATGGGAGGTCTGATGAGCGTATCGGGCTGGCCGGACTCCCCTCCCACAAGGACGGGGACTGCCATGGCGGACATTGTCGCGGGGTTGAATGCCTGCATCGGCATTCTGGCTTCGCTAAGAGGCAGGGAACGGACGGGGCAGGGAGAAAGGATCGACGTGTCCCTTGTTGACTCCATGGTCAGCGCTATGGAAACGGTGATCCAGATTTATCTCGTGGAGGGCCGTATTCCCCAGCGGGTCGGAAACCGGTATGAATTCATCGCACCGTACAACTCTTACCAGGCAGAAGATGGCTGGGTCGTCATCGGCGTGGGAGGTCAGGAGGTCTGGAAAAGATTCTGCAGGGTGATCGGCCAGGAGTTCTTAATGGAAGAACCGGGATTTTTGACGAACAGGGACCGCGTCGAGAATGTTCTGCGTCTGGACGGCATCGTCACACAATGGACGTCCAAGCGAAAAGTGGCCGACATCGTTGCTTTGCTGATGGAGGCAAGCGTTCCCTGCTCTCCGATACTGAACGTCGAGGAAATCTGCAATGATCCCCACATTGCCAGGGCACGGGAGATGATTGTCGAGATGGATCATCCCCTGGAGGGAAAAATGAGCGTGGTCTCCTGTCCGATCAAGTTCACCCGGATGAAACCCTCCATCCGAACCGCGGCGCCGCTTCATGGCGAACACACGGAGCGGGTTTTAACGGAAATATTGGGGATGTCGAAGGAGGAGTATGCGCGCCTGAAGGAAAAAGGCGCCATGGGATGATCGGGTGCCGGGGGCGTCGGATGCCGGTACAATAAACCACCGAGGAAGAGGAGATGAAATTATGAAAAGTCATTGTCGTTTTGCCGTTACATTCATCGTTTGCGCATTTGCAGGTGTTTTGTCGCTGCCGGGGACCTCTTTCGGGGTCCAGAAAATGCTGGTGGGCGCCACGTCCGCCTCGTCGAGCCATTACGGCTACTTCGTCGCCGCGTCCCAGGTTATCAACAAGAATGTTCCGGGCATCGAGGCATCCGTTGTCGAGACGGGGGCAACTGCGGACAACCTGCGGCGGTTTTCGAGACGCCAGATCGACATCGGCATGATCACGACGAATACCCAGTCCGAGGCCTACTACGGACAGGCGCTCTACGCGAAAAACCCGGTGAAGACGAAGATTCTCTGGGTCTATGTCGTCGCGCCCCAGAACGTGGTCGTGCGGAAGGACGCCCACGTCGCGAGGCTTGCCGATCTCAACGGTAAGCGGTTTAATGCCGGGATCAAGGGATCGTCAACGGAACAGACTACCCACGCGATATTGAAGGCACTCAAGGTGGCCCCGGACTTCGTTCCCGGATCGACCGGCGACATTGTGACCGCCGTCAAGGACAATCGGGTTGCGGGCTACGTGAAATCCGGAGCGGGCCTCCTGCTCGACGCATCGTCCAGGGACATTGCGACCCTTACCCCGATCAATGTCGTATCGCTCGATGCGAATCAGGCTGCAACCATCGCAAAGGAGTTCCCAAGCCTCGTGGTGATCGACGTGCCAGCGGGTGCGGCGGCGAAAGAAGTCGGCGCGTACAAGACCTGGGGGTTCGCCGTGGGTTGTGCCGCCGGACTTGATATGGATACCGATACGGCGTACAGGATCGTGAAGGCCATTTGTGAAGACAAGACGCAGCAGGCGGCGGCGTTTGCCGATGTCAAAGGGGCCGACTTCATGGATATGACGCTGAAATACTCCTCGTCGCCCCTTCACCCCGGGGCCATCAAATACTTCAGGGAACGGGGCGCCGTAATTCCCGACCGGCTCATCGAAAAATAGCGGGAAAATCAACGGATATAAAAACACAAACCGCTTTGTCTCTGCTTGCGTCAGTGAGATGGCCACGCTGACGCAGGTGAAGGCGAGCACAGCCGGGAGGTTGAAATGGAAGACAGCCGGGGATTGCGATTGCGTGAAAAGGGGGTCAATGCCGTATCGATCCTGCTTGTCTCTTTTGTTCTCTACACCTGTGCGACAGGCCCCTTCGAGGGCATCATTCACCGGGCCGTCTTTATCGCCATTCTTGTCGTCCTCGGGGTTTTCATGTTCCCACTGTGGAGCGGCAGCCGGCTGCGCCCCCTCGGGATCCTCGTCGATGCCGGCATGACGTCGGTCACCCTGTTTGCCTGCGGCTATGTGATCGCGAACTATGAACTGATCATGGGGAGCCTCGGCAACCTGCCCATGGCCACGACGCAGGATATCGTCCTGACCGTCTGTCTGGTCGTTGTCATCCTGGAGATCTCCCGTCGCGCCATCGGGCTGATTTTCCCCTCGATCGTCCTTGTGATCCTGTTATACGCCCTGTTCGGGGAATACGTCCCGGGGCGTCTCGGTCATCGCGGGTTCGACATCTATTTTCTTACGGAAACGCTGTTGCTGAGCGATCTTGGCATCTGGGGAATGCTCACGGGGGTCGCGGCAACGATCATCGCCGCCTTTACCGTGTTCGGTTCCGTCCTCATGAATACCGGCGGCGGACGGACGTTCATCGATATCGCGATGCGTCTGGGCGGGCGCGCGCCGGGCGGGGGGGCGAAGATCGCGACGATCGCCTCGGGTCTCTTCGGCATGGTCAGCGGCAGCGCCGTTGCCAACGTGGCTACGACCGGAAACTTCACCATTCCTCTGATGAAGAGACTGGGATACCCATCCGCGATGGCCGGGGGAACGGAAGCCATCGCCTCGACGGGCGGCCAGCTCGCGCCGCCGATCATGGGTGCGGCGGCCTTCATCATGGCGGAGATCATCGGGGTGGATTACGTCCGCATCATGATCGCCGCCGCGCTTCCGGCATTCCTGTTCTACATGGGGGTGTTCATGACGATCCATGTTCTGGCTACGGAGGGCAATCTCGGCAGCGTTCCCGATGAAGAGGTTCCGAAATGGAAAGCAATCCTCGGCTGGCGGAGAACCCTGCCCATCGGAACCGCCCTCGCCGCCCTGTTCTTCGGGATCCTGAACGGAAATTCGGTTACCACGGCTGCCTTTTACGGGACTCTCGGGGCACTGATCACTTTTCCCCTGGCATCTATAAAGACCCGATCCGATCTTCACGCCGCGCTCCGGGAGCTGAACAACGGATTCATCGATTCGGCGAAAGGTCTGCTGATCATCGGCGTCCTTCTGGCCGGGGCGCAGATCATGGTGTCGGCCATCAACACAACAGGGCTGGGCGTCACTCTCTCCACGCTCATCGTCAGCCTGGGAGGGAAGAATCTGTTTCTGATCACGCTGATCGTGGCCGTCGTGTGCATGATCATGGGGATGGGAATCCCCACGACCGCAGCCTACGTTCTGGTCGCCGCCGTGCTGGCCCCGGCGATGATCAATATCGGAATCGCCCCGCTCGTTTCGCACATGTTCGTCTTCTATTACGCCACTCTGTCGGTCGTGACGCCGCCGGTCTGCATCGCCGTGTTTGTAGGGGCGGGGATCGCGGAGGCGCCGTGGGGAGAAACGGCGAAGTATGCCCTGAAGCTCGGGGCGGTTACGTACGTCATCCCCTTCATGTTCATCATGTATCCAGGGATGCTGGCACAGGAGGGATTGATCGCCTTTCTGAACGCCCTCGTTTCCGGCGTCGTCTTCGTTCTTGCATGCGCCAATCTCTTCGGAGGCATGAAGATTTTCCGCTCCCACGTTCTCAATGCCGTCCCGTGGTTGGCCATTGCCATCCTGGCCGCCATACCGAGATTGGATACCACCGCTGTTGCCATCGTGTTGACCATCGGCCTGTATCTCTTAAGAAAACGGTCCCGTGCCGCTCTCGTGCAAGTGGATGAGAATTGAGCGGACCCATGGCGGCGATGCCGGAGCGTTCCTTCGCATGGGGGAGCGTCTTCAGAGATCGTACTGCCTGATCTTGTTGTAGAGGGTCGCCAGGGAAATGCCGAGATGGGCGGCGGCCTTCCGTTTACCGGCCAGAGAGGTTCCGCAACTCTTCAACACTTCTTCAATAGCCCCTTTTTCCGAAGATCGCATCGCATGGGATAATGAACGCCGATGGGAAGGAGAAGAACCGAGTTTCGAAAAAATCGGAAGATCCCCGGGGGCGATCTCTTCCGTGTCGCTTGTCGAAGCCGCAAACTCAAGAATGTTGAACAACTCCCGGACGTTTCCGGGATAGTGATACCGCTTGAGTATCTCAATGGTCGCGTCCGAAACGGTGTATCTTTTTTTCATCCGTCTGTTGTATTTTTCCAGAAAATGTTCGACCAGGGGCGCTATATCCCCCAGTCGCGTCCGCAAGGGTGGGATATCGATTGAAACGACATTCAGTCGATAATACAGATCCTCTCTGAACTTTGTCTCATGTATGAGTCGGCCAATATCCCGGTTTGTCGCGGAAATAATCCGGACATCCACCTTGAGGGGCTTCGTGCCGCCGATCCTCATGAACTCACCAGTTTCCAGAACCCGCAAGAGCTTGGATTGAAGATCGTATTCCATATCTCCTATCTCGTCCAGAAAGAGCGTTCCACCATTGGCAATCTCAAAGAGGCCCAACTTGCCCCCCTTCACGGCGCCCGTAAAAGCGCCCGCCTCGTATCCGAACAGCTCGCTGGAAAGGAGCTGGGGAGAAAATGCCGCGCAGTTGACCGGGACAAAAGGGTTGTTGCTCCGGGAACCTGCATGATGGATGGCATGAGCGAACAGTTCCTTTCCTGAACCGCTTTCGCCAAGAATGATGACGGCCATGTCGCTTGAGGCCATCCGTCTTGCTCGATCTTTCATTTTCACCATTTCTTCGCTGTTGCTGACAATGTCTTCGAACCGATGATGGGCCCGATGGATCTCCCGAACCTTGTCCCGCAGTTCCATGACGCGATTGGTGTAATCATTCAGCTTGCTGCTCAGGGAAACTATTTCCGTGATATCGCGGACGACCGAAATAGCCCCGACAACCTTGTTGTCAACGAAGATAGGGTTGATATCCGCAATGTACTCAACATTGTTGACCTTCCGTCTGATCCCGAGGAGGGCCTTTCCTGCCCAGAACCGCCTCCTCGGCAACACCGGTCAGGCGCAGGTACGACGTGTTGACATACTTGATATATCCTTCATCATCGGTGATCAGGACTCCGTCGTGAAGAGAATTGATGATGCTGTCGAAAAGAGGGATCTTTTTAAGAGCGTTGACATCAAATGCAAGCGATGACATACGTTGCCTCCGTGGAAAGCGATGATCGACTGATGAGAATTTCCTTGTAGTCCGGTGGAGAATAAAAAACGCCGCCTTGCATGTCAAGGTAATCTTTGCCATGAAGTAAACGCAGCCCCGCCCGCAACAGTGCCAAGCATTTTGGGAAGTCGGCGCACGAGCGCGAGAACCGAGACGCCCATGGTGC
>DYRD01000246.1 GCA_020718905.1 Syntrophus aciditrophicus
TCCCACCGTTATACTCTATTTAAAGACGTCGGTCCGGATGGTTTAACCGTTTGTTTCATTTTTCCAGGGAGGGTTTGCAATGTTTAAAAATCTCAGTATCAAATGGAAAATGCTGCTGCTTGTCCTGATTGGCCCCGTGCTTGTGGCCGCAGTCCTTGCCTGGCAGCAGGTGAGCGATATCCGCCGGGGCGCCGAGGAGGCGCTGATCTCCAAGAGTTCGGGGATTGTGCTGATGGCCGAGTCGATTCGCGACCGGATGGCGTCGAAACTGCGGATGGGGGTCATCAAGCCATTAGCCGAGCTTAACCAAGCGCAGATAATGGAGGCTGTTCCCGTTGTCACTGCCCTGCAGGTTGCCTCCGACAAGGCTAAAGAGGCCGGATACACCTTTCGCTCCCCCAAATTGAGTCCCCGCAATCCAGCCAACAACCCGACCGAACTTGAGAAGCAGGTGCTGGCGGAAATGGAAAGTGAAAAGCTCAGCGAAAAAATAATCATTGAAAAAGACCAGATACGGTATTTTAAACCTATCTATCTGACCGAGGACTGCCTTTACTGCCATGGCGACCCCAAAGGGGAAAAAGACGCCACCGGAGGGATAAAGGAGGGATGGAAAACCGGGGAGATACACGGCGCCTTCGAGATCATAAGCTCCCTTGAAGAGGCCAACAAGTCGGTTTTTCAGGCAAAATTAAGGGTGCTTGCCTGGGCTGCGGGCATCATCGCGCTGATTCTGTCAATCTCCTGGTATTTCCTCAGGAAAAATGTCGTCAATCCCCTCACGGAGGCCGGCAGGTTTATGGAGAGGGTTGCAGGGGGCGATCTTACGGGGTCCATCACGGTCGCATCGCACGACGAAATCGGGCAGATGGTAGAGAACCTGAACCAGATGAGCCGACAGTTGAACGGGGTTGTCCGGGATATTGCCGCATCCGGGAACACCCTTCTTGAATCGTCGTCCAACCTTGGCGGGGCTGCAGATGAATTTGCCGTAAAAACCGAGGATACCGCCAGCCGCACGTATTCGGTCGCCGCGGCCGCCGAGGAGATGAGCGTCAACATGGCGACGGTGGCCGCAGCAGCAGAAGAGGCCTCCACAAACATCTCGCTTGTCTCGACCGCGACCGAGGACATGAATACCAACATCAAGGGCATCGTCAATTCTACGGAGAAGGCGAAGCTCATTACGACGAATGCCGTGGCTGAGGCCCGATCGGCATCGGAGAAGGTGGATGAACTCGGGGCGGCGGCCATGGAGATCGGCAAGGTGACCGATGCAATTACCGATATCTCCGAGCAGACCAATCTGCTGGCCCTGAATGCCACAATCGAGGCGGCCCGTGCCGGGGAAGCGGGCAAGGGCTTTGCCGTTGTTGCCAATGAAATAAAGGCGCTGGCAAAACAGACGGCTGCGGCAACCGGAGAAATAAGCGTCCGCGTGCATTCAATACAGAATTCGACCGGCGCCACGGTCAAGCAGATTCAGCAGATCACCCATGTAATAGGCGAAGTTAACGAGATCGTGATGTCGATCGTAAAAGACGTGGAGAAACAGCTTGTCGCCACCACCGGGATTTCCGAGAGCATCAATCAGGCCTCCATCGGGATTCAGGAAGTGACTGAGAATGTCTCGCAGGTTTCGCTTGTTGCCGGCGACGTGGCAAGGGATATAGCCGAGGTCAACAACTCTTCCAGCGCGATATCCCGGGGCAGCGGCAATGTCAAGGAAAGGGCCTCTGATCTGAAGCGGCTTGCCGAGAAGAT
>DYRD01000247.1 GCA_020718905.1 Syntrophus aciditrophicus
CCGATTGGAGTCAGGCTGCAGGACCGTTGGGGTGTTGTTGTACGGATTCAGGTTTCTCAATAATAAGCCGGAATCATCCCCTTTTCTTGTAAAAATCAGATAATACCGCAAAGGCCATTTTCTTTGTCTTTCTATCCGAATCGATGAGCCCCTTGCGGTTAAACCCCTCTTGATAGGGATTGAGCCTGCGGGGGCAGCGGAAATCGTACAAAATCCAGGGACTCATCCCCTTGACATAAGGGCAGGTGTCAATAACTGCGGTTTGGGTTTCGTAAATGGCTTTTTGCATATCCTCGGTAAAATGGTCGTGTCGGCTTCCCCGATGTCCCGCGCGAGCACCCCCACCAAATTCGCAGATGATTACCGGTTTGTCTGGGTTTGAATTTTCCAGGAGTCGGGGTAGACGCTGGTAATCTGGATCGTACCAACCAAAGTACTCGTTAAGGCCAATAATGTCCAAGAATTCACTAAGGCGATCTTCTATGGCCAACTTTTGGTGATTGACCAAACAAGCTGCGGAAACTGGCCGTGTGTCATCCAGGGCACGGGCCCGTTGGGCTAAACGTGACATAAAGGATAAGCGGGCGTCGGTGTCCGGATTTTCGTTTCCTACGGACCAAACGACGACGCTTGCCCGATTGCGGTCGCGGAGCAGCAATTCCGTAAGTTGATTTTCCGCGTCGTCGTAGGTAACGGGGTTTTCAAAATCGATGGCCCAATAGACGGGGATTTCTTCCCACAGCATAACGCCCTCTTCATCGGCGATTCGGGCGAATCGTTCATCATGGGGATAATGGGCGAGGCGTAAATAGTTGCCGTGTAGTTCCCTCAGGTGGGTAATCGTCTGCCGGATGATTTCTTCCGTCGTCGTTTTTCCCAATTCCAGGTGGTCCTCGTGAACGCTGATGCCTTTTAGAAAAATCGGTTTTCCGTTTAAATAAAGGTCCCGTCCCTGAGCGCGAAATTCCCTGAAGCCAATTCGATCCTGTACCGTATCAATTTCTTTGCCGTCCAACGTATAATTGACGACGCAGGTATAGAGTTTAGGATTCTCCGGGGACCAAAGTTGGACCTCGGCTGTGCATACTATGGAAGCCTTGCCGTCGAGAACCGGTACGCGCTGATCAATGCCCAATTCTTCAATTATCAGCCGAAGTTCCCCAGTCTGGGCTGAACCCGTGGCGTCAAGGGCTATGTTTGTGAATCTTCCATCCGGGATAAGACGAATGAACCAATCCTTTATAAAGTGGGAGGGTAAACGTAATAGCGTAACGCTTCGGTACAGGCCACCATAGTTGAACCAATCGGTATTTTCCATAGGTACCCGGTCGCTTTTTTGGCGGGTCTCTATAACGACGATAACGTGGTTTTGTTCCTGTAGAGCCTGGGTACATTCCACCATGAAGGGTGTGGAGCCACCGTCGTGGGTCCCCAGATGAATGTGATTCAAAAAAACATGGGTCCGATATTGGGCCCCTTCGAAGCGAAGAAAAACCCGTTCATCGGATTTTTCTTCAACATAACGGAAGGTTCGGGTATAGACGCCGGAACCTTCAAAAAAGCGCAGTTCAGCCTTGGTCAGGTTCCAACAGGATGGCACCCACGTGGTATCCCATGCTTCCCAATCGTAATCCAAGGGGAGGGGTCTAGCTCCTTGATCTTTATCAATCTCAAGAAACCATTTATTGCGAAGCGTTGTATCGTACCAGTCGGGCGCGAAATTCCAGCGGCCATCGAGGGATTCGTACGGACGGCC
>DYRD01000094.1 GCA_020718905.1 Syntrophus aciditrophicus
CCTCTTCGAGATAGTCGTACAGGGTCAGAAAGCTGGAATAATAACTTCGTACATAAACTATTTTCACTACATCACCTCCCCGGCGGTTCTTTCGGATCCAGTCCGATGGCTTGCAGCATCTCTTCGATCCGGTTTTTGTATGTGTGCCTCTCCAGCACCGTTTGGCGGCCCCTTGCGGCAATGGCGGCCCGCTCGTCGGGCCTGCCGAGATAATATGCGGCACGTTTTCTCAAATCAACGGCATCATCGAAGATAACCAGTTCCTCGCCATCCTGAAACAAACGCCGGACATCCCGCTGGTTGTCAACCATCAAAAACGATCCGCATGCCATCGCCTCGTAAACACGGGGACTCGCCTGGTGGCAGGGGATAATCCCCCGTGGGTCCTTGTAATGCATGCAGAGGACGATTCGGGCAGCCGCGTAAATTTTTGTCCATATTTCGGGAGGCGTCTCACCTCCCCGTACAAAGGGGCGAAGCGGAGACGAGAAGGGCAGCCGTTCTGCCCCCGGCCCCCATATGCCCAAATTGTAATCCGTAAGCGCCTCGAGGGTTTTGACCCGTAACGGGTACAAATCGGGATGAACGCTTCCGACAAACGCGATATCACAGGCATATAATGTGCGCTCGGTCTCAGTCAGCTTAACAGGCCGGTGCTCCCGCGGATCGCAGGCAAAAGGCAGAAACCGGCAATGGTCGACGCCTCGGGACTTCAAAATGTCATACGCCTCGGAACCGGCGGTGAAGATATGTTCATAGCGAGACGCCGCCCTCAGAACCGGTTCAAAGTTGATCGGGGCATCCGTCGTCCAGAGAACTGTTTTTATTCCTATTTTTCCGATTGCATCAACAGTTTCCGGAAGGATGCGAAACCCGCCTGTTTCCAGGAACAGGTCGGGGTGCAATGCCTTTGCCTTTGCAAGCAGGCGGCTATTGAGCCTCTGGATATCCCATTCCTTCAGAAACGGAAACATGGCGCTGGCGCGTCCGGGCACGATGAAATCCCTGTTGTCAAAAAAAAATGTTTCCGCGCCGGAAGCGAGTAACGCCGACTCCGCATATTCGGTAAAGGTCGCAAAGAGGGGATTTTTATTCCCGGAAAACAGCGCATTCATGGTTCCCCCCCCAACGCCCGTAAATACTCCGAACTCATACCTTCCTCCCTCTGGAGCGCAAGATTGTTTCATATATCCCCTCCACCTGCGCCATCATATGCTCGATTCGGAATTGTTCCAGATAGATCGTTCTACCCGCCTCACCCATTTCCCGGCGCATATCCTTGTTCAGAAGCAGAGTTGTCATCGCCCGGGAGATGCCCTCTTCATCGCCGGGGGTAACCAGTATCCCGTTTTTTCCGTCCTGCACCACCTCGGTAATCCCCTGCAGTCTGCTTGCAACCACCGCCTTGCCCAGGGCCATCGCCTCGATAATGGCAACAGACAGGCCCTCCCTGTACAGTGAAGCAAGTGTGAATATATCAAACAACGCAACAAAAGGGAAAACATTCCGCTGATTGCCGAGAAAAATGACGCGATCGCGGATGCCCATGCGTGCGACCTCCCCTTGAAGGTTGGCGCGCATGGGCCCGTCGCCCAAGAAAAGAAGCCTGACGTCCGGAAAGTCTTTCAGTACGGAGTAAAACGCACGGAGAAGACACGCATGTCCCTTGTTTTCAGTCAGGGAAGCCACGCTGCCGATTACCGGCGCGTCATGCGGAATACCGAGGGAATCGAGTAGCGCGGCCCTGTTAAAGCCACCCGTTGCCGGATCGCGGATGCCATTGTGGATCACCACCGTTTTTTCTTCCCTCAGGTGTTCGTTTGCGAGGATGAAGTCCCGGATGACGTGGGAGATACAGATCACCTTGTCCGTCATGAACCCGAGAGCCCTTTCTTTCTGGTAGTGTCTCCAATTCATGTCGATCGGCATCGTATGGACATGATGGACGACGCCGATGCCCCGGCAAAGCGCCGCCCCCAGTCTCCCCAGAACCCCCGCCGGATGCGCATGGGTATGCACGATATCAATCTTGTGATCTTTCAACCACCTCCCCACGGCCACAAAACTCCTGGGGTGATTGTACTGTTCCAGGCCGAGGATGTGCGATTCGATGCCTTTGCCCAGCAGCTCCTCGGCAACCGCCCCCCCCGACGACAGGCACACAAGTACCGGTTCGTACTGTTCAGTATTCATGGCGGCCAGGATGGACTGGATCACCCGTTCCTGTCCGCCGATTTTCATGTCCTGAACCAGATGAGCCACCCTGAACCTGTTCCCTTTTTTATCCATAACCAGGTCGTTTCTTGTCATTGGTTCCTTTTGCGGATGTACGCCCTCAGTTCGCCGTACTCGTCCGTGAATGAGGCGATAAAAAGACAGCAGAAATAGATCGCGACCCCGATCCCGGACACCGCCGAAAGATAGAGAAATGCCTGCAAGCGGATGGTCATTCCCCGCAGCAGATCGATATCCGCCGGGGAGGGCGCGAGGATTACCGTTGGAACGACAGCTAATGCCGAAAAGATTGCCGGCATCAGAAACAACCTCAACATCCGACTGTTCGGCACATGGATCTGCCCGTTGAACCGGACGACGAAATACACGCTTCCGACGGCAAGCGAGAAAAAAGACGAGATGACCGCCCCCGGCAAACCCCATTTCCGGATCATGATATAGCTCAAGCTCAGGTTCAGGACACTGATCAGAACGCCTGCCTGCATCTCGTACTTCGGGATGCCGATCCCCCGTGAAACCAGGCGGCCCACCCCCGCGATCAGATAAAGCCCCAGACCTGCGGTCAGCAACCTGGCCGCGATCCCAGCCGCCTCGAATCCTTCCTTTCCGAGCCACAACCGGACGAGCGAATCGGCATGAAAAAACACCACGAAGACAACGGGCACCACGATCAGCGCGATAAACTTCGTGCCGCGTATGTACAGACTTCGGATCTCGCCCTCATGCCCGGCGGCGTTCAACTGCGAGATCGTCGGCACGAGGATGGGGAGCACCACCCCGGCCAGGGAATTGGTGACATTCGCAATCTTGGCGCCGATTTCGTACATCCCGACAAAGGACACGCCGCTGAACATTCCCAAAAATACCTTGTCTATCTGGTTGTTTATAATTTCAGAAATAGCCACAAGCTGAATGGCGAGACCGTATCGAAGCAACTGCGCGAACGTCTCTCCAATCCCGCGGCCAAAAGAGATACTCAATCGCGGCGCCACCCGAAAGGCGATCGTCACCGCAAGCGCAATATCGAGCCCCGCATAAATGACGGCATTCGCGGCCAGCCCCTTCAACCCGTATCCGAACCCGAGGAACGCAAGCAACCCCGCAAAATGAACAAGCTGAGCAAACATCTTGGCTTGATTGAGCGTGTCGTACCGCAGCGCCCCGGTGACTACGCTCCAGAAGGGCATGCTCGTCATCCGGATGCACATCACGACGACAAGCGACATATAGATAAAATGAACATCCTCGAGAGAAATGGTTGTGAAATCGAACTTTCCCACAACCCAGCCTTCGAGCAGCAGGCTTCCCGAAACGAGAAACAGGCTTAAAATGACATAAAACAGCAGACCGGCGCTCACAACCCTTGAGACATTCTTATCATCCCTGGTTGCGTGAAACTGCGCGACATGCTTGGTGAAGGATGAACCGATCCCCATATCGGAAAGACTGAAATAGGCTATGATCGATTCCAGAAGCGCCCAGGCGCCAAAACCGTTAACACCGACCTTGCCGATAATGAAGGGGGTCGCGACGAAGCCCAACCCAACGCTCAGCCCTCTTCCCACTACCGCAAACCCCGCGTTTCGCCAAAAACCGTTGTTCATCCGCGTGTTCACCTTATCGGCAACGCATCAGGCTGCATGAATAGGGCAAAGCGTGAGGTCCGCCACCTGCTTCTGCCGCTTCGGAGCTTCGCCAAATGCGATTCGATATTTTCCCTGGTCATTTGAACGCCAAAATCGGCATATTTGTTCCCTCCGGAGAAATTTCCCCCGAACATTCTATCCAGCACAATATCGCCGAGTTCTTTTTTATAGTGTACAGGATCCCAATACCATGTCATAGCGATTTCGGGGTCGTCATGCGGCATTTCCATCGTCAGTTCACCGTATCCTGAAAAGTCCCATAACGCAAATGGATGTTTGCCATGCCGCTCGGCCGCCCGCTCGTTGGCCTCAACCAGCTTTCGCTTGAATTCTTCGATCTGCCCCCACCCGTGCGTCGCATCGATTTTTTCCCACAATAGGGCGTGTGACGGGGATATAAACAGAGTGACATCCAGGCCCGTTGCATGGGCCCTGTCGAGAATCCTCATAAAAGCTTCCCAGTGCACGGCGTGGTTCCGGGAAAAGGGCGCTGCACGGAGTAGCGGAAAGCGGTTTCTGAAAAATTCATGAAACTGTTTGCGGTATCCCCCATTCTTTTCAAGATCGTACCGTATGCCCAAAGGATCTTTTCGCCCGTTGTCCAGATACGGCGTCTTCAGTTTGCTGGCGATCGTTCTCATAGATGACTTGCAGGCATCAAGCGAGAGGAGATGATTTACTGAATTGAAATCGCCAAATCCGGCTTCTATTGTATTTATCGCATAAAAAACGAAAAAATCGAGGCCAATGATCACATGAGTCGCCCCTTTTTCGATTGCGGTATCGATGTAAACACCATATTCCTCGGGAAGTCCAGCGGGAACAGCGCAATTATAGACGGCGCGTCCGCCAAAGTTTCTGTTGAACGGATCCATTCCGATTGCCGTGCAGCTTGTGCCGAGCAGAACGGTGCGTGGCTTCAACCGCCTTAACATCAATGCCTTATAGATTCGTTCGTGTCCATCTATTTCCGGTTTGTTCGCGTTGAACCCGGCGATCCGCGGGGCGTTGAAAATATCGTAGGGATCGACAAACCAATTGACGCCGCCCACTATAAAGATCGCCATGAGTGTGCATACAATTGTTTGTGTCGCAAATTTTTTCCACATCAAGCCCGCTCCGCTGGCCATGCAGTAACGCAGATATTCACGATTTCAAGGTTAAACATAACCCCCCAAACAACAGAACAGTCCCGCGCCATAGGAAACAGCATTTCCTCTCCCCGACTCACATCCCTATAGAATCAACCATTTCTCCACCGTTCCGATCCAGAAACGGCATCCGTAAACCATTGTCGCCCCAGTCAAAGTTTACCATCCATGTGGAGGTATCCTTAGCTATGTTGATAGGGCGATTCAGCGAACCAATTGCAAAAGGACGATCGGGAGTCGAAGCTCTAAACCCGAAACGCCTGTAAAGTTGCTGCATCTCCGGATGGCTGGATGCCAGCCTGATTTCGGGGGGGCTTGCGTATTCCCTGGTTATTTTTTCCAGGCCCAACAGCACCCCGTGCGCCAGGGCCCCGGGGTCTATCCCGTCGCAATGCGCAACTGCAATATTGCGGTGGTGCTGGTTGAACACAACGTAACCGATTGTTTTCCGTGATGCATGCAAAATCCTGAAAATTCTGTATCGAACAAACGGCAGGTTTGTTGCGTAGCGCCACGACAGGTATTCTACGGAAGGCGCAAAGCGAAAGCGGAATGCCGACGCCAATGTTGCCATATCCTGAGAATAATGGCTTTCCTCCGAAACGGAGAGACCGGTGAAGCCGTGTTTGGGGAACATCTTCAGACGCGTTTTGAAGCTTGGTTGCGGAAGTTTACGCAACACCTTTTTTGCCAGAACGTGCCATTTCTTTTCTCCGGGATACGCAGTCAGGATTTCATTAAGATTATAGACAACGACCCCCGGGAAATACTGCCATCCGTTTTTCCTGTAAATTCTGTGAGCAACGGCCGTCCCGCCAAAAGCCAGGCAATAATCGCACGTCTCCGTCCATTTTCTAAACAGAGCCAACCCGTGTCCGACTCCCTGATGAACCACTAAAAAATTGTGCCCTATTCCCACCGTCAGTTGTTCCGAACCATACCGAAACGGCATCTGCTCAAAACCGATGCTTCCGATAACATCTCCTTCGTCGTCATTAAGCAGAAACAAGGTGCACCACGGACTCGACGCATAGTAGTAATCGACAAAAGCCTGGTGCTGGAGGGGTATTTCCCCTCCAAGCCCAAGGACCATACGCTGCAGAGCCGGAAACAACGCCGGGTGATATTTTACAATCTCCATGCAATGATCCTCATGACGCAAGACAACAACCGGCGGACCCGCAACATCACAGCCGTAAATTGAAATAATCGGTCAACGTTGCAGGAAGAAACGAATTGCTGGCCGTTTTAAACAGCGTTTCCAGATCGCGGTAGAGTTTTTCTATCGCGATCTCGTCGCGGAAATTCGGACTGCCCTTCGGCATAAGTTCAGACGAGTGAAGCATAAACACCGCACAATCCCTGCCGTCCCTTACAATCTTCGAGAGAATTGCCAACATCTCCCCAAGATTAAATCCATTGGGACGCAGCCACACGGGATAGGAAAACAGACGATTCAAGGCTCTTGCAGGCAAAGATCCTTCCTTGAAAGGCCGCCGAAACAACGAAACCAGAGTACTATCGAGATAGGTGACCGTGACAGGAACTTCAAAAAAACCAGGGTCAATTCCTTTCAATCGTATATTATCGAAACTGAGGGAATAGGGTTCTTCCGGAAAATTGAAATAGTTGCAACCTCCCGTTCCCGTTGGATTACCCAAATTTTCCCTCCAGGAATGATGGGGCGTGACGCTGGAATCAACAAGATACCCCGCTTCGCTCAGTATTCTGGCGTAAGTCTCATTCAACGACCACCGTCCTGCACGATGGCTGGTCATTTTCAACCCGAAGACAGATTCAAGATGCTTTGTCAGAAAATCAATTTTTTGATGCATTATTTCAACCGGATATTCCACAAGATAAGGTTTGTGCAACGCGTCGTCATCCGTGAGATTGAAGGCAGGAGGTGAATTCCATGCATGAAGGTGCATGCCGATCTCTCCATTTCCTTCCTTAAGCAACCTTCTGCCAAACTTCTGGAAGATATCCGAGTTTGCCATTTCGTAGTTTGTCAGATAGGTGGGTTTAAACCCGTATTTTTCTGACAATAGTTGGAAACGAGGGATAAAGTCCGCGTTGTTTGTTGTTACTTCTTTTGAGTATGACCAGAGGTCATCTCCTTCCGTATCAATTGTTATCAGAAAATACGGTCGATTCATCTGTTTCTTCGCTTTCGCCTTGTCTTTCAGCAATGAACTCAGCCCCCGCTGATAAATCCTGTCAAATGAGAGATTTGTTGAATTTCTCGCGAAACTCAACAAATCTTCGTACCGTCGAAAGACGATATCCGGTCTTTTCAGTCTGCATCGTCCGCGCTGAATTTTTCCGATCCCATATACGCTCTCGAACCTTTTTCGCTGATCACCTTTGCCGGCACTCCGGCGATTGTAACATTCGGTGTTGTAAATGATTTCGTTACCACACTGTTTGCTCCGATCGCAATATCATCCGCGATCCGAATACCGCCCAGAATTTTTGCCCCGGAACCAATAAACACCCGATCTCCGATCCGGGGTGCGTCTTGTGTTCCCTTGTCGGATCCGATTGTCACGCCCTCATGAATACGGCAATGACTACCGATCCGCGCATGTGCATTGACAACAATCGTTCCGTAGTGGGCAATGGACAACCCAGGGCCAAACACATTCCGGGGAATCGAAAAACCCAGTTTGATCCCCATCTTGAGGAACAAATATTTATACAGATAATTAAAAAAATAATGCCCTGCATCCTTTTGTTGGCTTACATTAGTATAATACTCTGTTTTTCGCAAATAAATTTCAAATCTCCAGATATCGTCGTCAAACCATCTCGGATTTTTATACTGTTTTTTTAGCGCTCTTCGGTCGGCCTCCAAATATAGCCGGAGCTCTTCTGTTGTTGATATCATACGATGAGACCTTGAATATTTGCTATGATTGATTTTGGGGATCTTTCCATCTGCCTTTTTTAACAGAAGAGAATCCGGACTGAACCTTCTACATGACAGCGCTAATCAACTTCGCCCTACAGCAGCGCGATATTCCTTCATCATGACCGTTTGGGGAGCCCGTTTATGATGACAACACATAGACGTTCCCCGGCTCCCTGCCGCTGCCGCCCCCCGGCTGTGTGAAAAATGGATGCAACGCTACGTTGTGCAAAGCTCCCAGGGCGACGATGACGCACTGTATGGTGGGGGCTAAAGGTCTTCCACATCGTGGACACTAAAACTGAAAGTACAAAAATTGTGAAATTCTGGAAAGCGATAAAATACCCAATACCAGCATAATGCCGGTAGCCAGCCGATAGCGGGGGGTGGGCTTGATTTTTTGCCCCCATTCCCGGGAGTTTTTCGCCCAAACCACAAACACGATTGCGCCGGCAAGGATCAATAGATGCGGACCTCGCATATCAATCATATTGGCAAGAAAAGTCTCTACTGCCTCTACCCCGAATTGTTGAAGAAATGCCAGTTTTTTTACGATTCGTTCCGGCACGGCAATCCCGCCTGCGCCAACCATTCCACCCAACACCTTTTTTACAGATTCAAAATCCTT
>DYRD01000248.1 GCA_020718905.1 Syntrophus aciditrophicus
GCGCTTCCCTGGAGTGACGCATCGAGGCAGTTTCTCGCCCGCTGCCGCTTCGCGGAAAGATGCGGCAACCGTCGGGAGTGGCCCGATTTTTCCGACAGCGCCCTGCAAGCCGGGATGGAGGCATGGCTGATCCCGTTCGGAAACTGGGATGGAAAGGCAGTTTTTACCGCTGATTCGCTTCGCCAAGCACTGGCAGCCCGGCTGGGATGGAAAAACGGCGCCGTTCTCGATGAGCTGACGCCGGAGTTTATCACTCTTCCGTCCGGCACAAGAAAGCGTATTGACTATGGATCCGGCGATATTCCGATTGTTGCCGCCCGTCTGCAGGAGTTTTTCGGCTGCCGCGAAACCCCGCGCCTCTGCGGCGAACCCGTCCTGCTTTACCTGCTCAGTCCGGCCGGGCGGCCGATGCAGATCACGCGCGACCTCGACGGATTCTGGGATCGCTCCTATCCCGACGTCAGAAAGGAGCTGCGGGGACGCTACCCGCGTCACCCCTGGCCCGACGACCCGCGCGCGGCCTCTCCCACCGCCCGTGTAAAAAAATAAAATAAGTGAACCCATCCCTGCCGCTTTGGAGACCCTGTGGTATGGTAAACGGATTCCTCAGAGACCCGCCGGGCGTTTACCTTGAGAAACTTCAGTCAGGTAAAGATGTTCGGTGTTATCCCGCTACTTTTGGAGGGATCGCCGATTTTGTCATGCGCAACCCCGCGCCATCGTGGAAACGAAACGGGAGCATTTCCGACGTCGCTTGTCTATTTGCTTCTCCCTATCGGTGAAAATACCCGACTGCACGATACAGTCCGAAATGTTTTCATCGGCTTCATGCGTATCGCAACATATTGATAGTAGTGAAGTCAGCACCAGTTATTTTCCCTTGACAAGGCGGGAATGTAAGTGCTCTATAGTCCGGCACCCGTTGAACGACCTCCCAGACGTTATCCAAAGCAATCAACTTTGGCCCGATGATACTATTCGGCAGGAGGGGAGAGAAAATGATATGCCCGACTATCTGAAGATTGTAGTCCCAAGTGTCGCAGGCTTCATCACCACCATTTGCGCGGCGTTCCTGTCCGCACGCTGGGCCGTTCGAAGGGCGTATCAGGAACGCTGGTGGTATCGGAAGGAGCAGGCGTATCGCGAGATCGTGGATGCACTACACGACCTGCTTCGCTATTCATCTTTCGAGGCCGACCGGGACCTCAACGGCGACCGTGGGGATCACCCCAAAGAGAAGGAATTCGCCTTGCGGTATTCGGAAGCCTACTGGACGGTGCAGCGCATGACTGACATTGGATACTTCGTCATCTCGCAGAAAGCTGCGGACATCCTGCAGAAACTGCGGAACCGACCGAAGCTTGAGTGGGACGACGGCCCCGCCTTTGAACTGCGCGAGCAGGGAGCGTCTCACTATCGTGAAGCATTGGATGGGATTAGGGAGTGCGCGAGAAATGACCTGAAGGTGTGAGAGGGAGCCGAACATTATCATGAACCGTACCGTTTACAGCCGCACGGACGCGGTTGCAAACGTCCGGGCAGGGTGGCGTTAGCCAATAAGGATACACTATGGCGTATAATATTCATGATTTCTTTCAGAGGTTATCAGTCCAATTAGCATTCTTTCTGGAAAGGGAATTACCGCCGCTATTTGACGACTGGTGGAATAAAGCAGTCGTAAACACTTTATCATTTCAGCAAAAGAGACGCTTGGAGCAACGCAACATCACGTCACTGGGTGGCCTTGA
>DYRD01000249.1 GCA_020718905.1 Syntrophus aciditrophicus
GATGCATGTAATCGACCCCGGAGTCGATCACGGCGACGATTATCTCCCGGTTTCCGGTTGTTATATTCCAGAGAGCCTCGGCGTTGATCTTTTTCATTCCCCACTGGCCGGGGTCGGGGTAGGTGTACCCGGGGTCGTTCGGGATCGCCTGCGGATAGCGGAGGGCGTGCCGCTCGGCGTACTCGACGATGGCGGATTTCTGATACTCGGCGATGGCCGTACCTTCGTCAAGGCCGGTCTTCAGCCGGATCCGCTGCACACGAAAATAGGGGATGGTTCTGATAACGACGCTCCCCAGCCGGGCGTGGAGCGCGGAGATCTCCTCCGGGGTTGCTCCCTCCTTCAATTTTACCAGCAACTCTCCGGCCTTGTAGGACGGACGCGTTTCCCGGTCGGCTCCGGGAGAAACAGCGGACGCGGCCGGGGCCGGTTTCACCGGGGCAGAAACACTGGCCGCTATCGGTGGCTTTGGTGTTTGAGCCGGGCTCGCCGTATCTCTGCTGCTTACGCCCGTCTGCCCGCGTTCTGCGGGCGATTCCGGGCGACCGGCGCTGGAACCGGAAAAAGCAAAGCCCCGCAGGACGCGCCAGCCTCCGGTGTCAGGCTGATATTCATAAACAATGGCGGTGTTGTGGCCGATTGCCTTCAGGATGTCGCCTATGGTCGCTGCGGAAATCTTCAGGCTTATTTTTCCGGAAACCCCTTCGCCGACGGTGATATCGGTACTGGTCTTCTCGGCCAGGGCCCGCAGCAGTTCCGCTATCTCAACATCGTGGGCGTCGAGCGATATCAGCCCCTTGCCGCTTTCGACAAGGATGCGGGGCGAAGCCTTCCCGTCCACCCCCGCGCTTCCCGCAGGGAGGAAGCTCAGCGTGGCCACTGCAAATACTGCAATGAGAAATCGTATTTTAATAAATGACGGCAATGGGGGCATAATCACGCGAATCCGCAAAACTCCTTCTGGTTCTTTTTCCCTCCGGACAGTAATCCGGCAAAATGGTAATCGTACCATGGTAATCGTGCCGGGGAACCGGCTTCGCCGGAATGACATGTTGTCGGTATATTACGATTCAATGCCGCCCGGCGTCAACGAGAATATCGAAATTGTGTGGTTGAACTCACTATCCGGGAGGAACCTTCCCGCCGGTAATCTTGAAAATCACGGCAGGGCGCCATTCCCGACGGGGCGGATTTGCAGTGGTTTGTTGCCGTGGTAATAACCGGCGGCTGTCCGCGATTTTCCCGGTGAATTACTGCTTGACTTTCTTTTGGTAGGGGAATATTCAATGGTCGCGTTTTACGGATCGCCGCCAGCAGTTCATCAATATAATTCCATGGGGCTCTTCATGGAGCTCTTCATTGCCTTGAACGTCATGAATTATCATCAGGTCGGAAGCAGGACACGCTGTTTGAGCTTATGGTTTGTATAGTTAAATGTGCTATTTTCTAAAAAGGGAGGGAAATGATGGGAAAAAGTATTGTGCGGGCTTTGGGCAGGTCAACTTTCCGTTGGCTTACATTGTCAATCTTTTTGATTCTACTGGTCATGATGTTTTCAGGCTGTTCCAGCAGCGACCCCGCCCCCAGGGCGTCCACGGTTACGACGACGCGCCCCGCGAGCGCAGGTTCGGCGTTACAGGGTGTGTGGGCCATTGCCGGTTCCGATCAGGACCGTCTCTACGATGTATTTGAGGCGATGGGCTATAACGTTGCAACCGACCGGCTCTGGCAGGGAGAAAGTT
>DYRD01000250.1 GCA_020718905.1 Syntrophus aciditrophicus
TCCCGGTAAACGGACTTTAAAGTCCCCCTTTCTTAAAGGGGGATTTAGGGGGATTATCAGGAGGTTATTATAATCCCCCCTGGCCCCCCTTTAGAAAAGGGGGGAATTTTAAGGAGTTTCCGGATGAAAACTAGGTATTTTTTGAGCCTCTTGCAAAAGTCTTTTTTGAGTTGAATTTTTGAAAAAAGAAAGCCTCATCGGCGCTCCTGTGCTAAGGTATTTTTGAGGAAAAACAATAGCCTGGGGGAGCCGATGAAGCTTAGAGAAACAGTATCATGGTTAATGGGGACATTACAACGGCATTTATTCCCTCGCCTGGAAGAATGTTGGGAACGTCCCTTAACGGATAAGGAGCAGCAATTAGTCAGCATTTTGGAGTTGGTCCAAATCGAGAAATTTGTCGCCCCGTCTTCGCCGGGGAAACTCGGCCGGAAGAGGCACGATCGCCGGGCCCTGGCTCGGGCCTTTGTGGCCAAGGCGGTTTATAACCACCCCTTCACCTGCTCTACCCGGGAGGCCTTGCGGACCTCTCGGGGGTTGCGGCGCATCTGTGGGTATGGGAGGCGGTGCGATATTCCCTCCGAGTCCGTCTTCTCTCGGGCCTTTGCGGAGTTTGCCGGGATGAGCCTGGGCGAGACGGTCCATGAGGCCATGGTGGAGAGGTTTGCCACACCGGGATTGGTGGGGCATATCAGCCGAGACGCTACGGCTATTGAAGGTCGGGAGAAACCCGTGGCCAAGGTGCGGCCCCCCAAACCGGCGCCCCGGAAGAAAGGCCGCCCCCGGCGAGGGGAAGTGCGGGACCCTAAACCGGAAACCAGGCTGCAGCGCCAAGTGGGGCAATCGGCCCCGGAGGCCCTGGCGGAGTTGCCGGTGCACTGCGATGTAGGAACGAAGAAAAACTCCAAAGGGTATAAGGAAAGCTGGATCGGTTTTAAACTGCACGCCGACGTCACTGACTGCTGCTTGCCCATCAGCCTGGTGTTGACTGCGGCCTCCTTGCACGACAGCCAGGTCGCCATCCCGATGATGAAGCTGACCAGTGAGCGGGTGGATTACCTGTATGATCTGATGGATGCGGCCTATGACGCCCAACCCATTTACGAGGTGAGCCGCAGCCTGGGACACGTCCCCATCATCGATAGAAACTCTCGAGGGAAAGATATTGTCCCCCTGGCCCCTCATGAGGCGGTGCGCTATCGGGAGCGCTCTGTGGCGGAGCGTTTCAACAGCCGCCTCAAAGAAGATTTCGGGGCCGGCAACGTCATGGTTAGAGGAGCAGAGAAAGTTAGGCTTCATCTCATGTTCGGGGTCATTGCCTTGTTTGCCGACCAATTGCTGAAGCTGATCACCTGATCACCTGAGCGGCTGAGGGCGACAGGTTGTGGTTCCAAGTTGAAGGGGAGAGCCACGTCCACAATTCAGGGAACACGTTGATTTTGCAGCCAAATTGCCAGAAATTCCCTGCATAATTTGCCGGAATCTCCATATCGACGATTCCCAACGATTTTCCCCGATAATTTCGGAGCATTTTGCAAGAGGCTCATATAGTTCGAATTAGATGGACAAGTTGGACATTTTCCAACCTTGTCCATTTGAAAGGCAGGTTCATGTTGTCTCCCTTATTGTCCACCTTGGACAGTAACGCTAAACTTTTATTTGTCCATCTTGTCCATCTGAAAGAAGTCGCAAATAAGTTTACAACTACATGAAATGTCGATTTAAATTG
>DYRD01000251.1 GCA_020718905.1 Syntrophus aciditrophicus
TTTCGTCATTTCACCTGCAGCTTAGAGCGCCTATCGGGAAGTATCTATGTACGTTGCAACTATTCAGCCACTGACTTAGCAACAATCGACGCTATAAAACCACTTTATTAAGCAACAGCTCAAGAATACTTCGAAATAAGCACGGTTGAAAAAATTGGTTAAACGATTTGACTTTGTTTCGGGTTACCGCAATATCTTCACTTTTTTAGTCGGGAATAAAATATCAAAACTCATTTTCGATGTCAATCAAAAAAACCGGATTTCTTTTCACTTGCCAAAAGGTATGACCTGTATCCCACTTCTGCACCGGGCCCTCTAAATGAAAGTGTTGCCCCCCGCCCGGTGTCCATCTCCGATGCTGATGATAGCCTGCGCGGAACCGGCTTCCCCTGACCACTGGGACCACCAGGTCTTCAGGATGGCCGCCGTTTAGCCGTTTATGGCACATAACCCGGCGGCGGACCACAAGCGCGAAAAGGGGCGCCTGGATCGCCAATTCCATCACCATCGATGTCGCGGTAATAGGTATTGGCGGGGGATAATCCTTCATCGATCAGCAGGTTGCCATTGTCGTCGATGCCATTGCATATTTCCGTCACGCCGGAGATATCTGGAGCGGTTCTCATCCCGGCCGTGGATTGCAGGGCGCACAGTGCTTCCTGAATTCCCAGATGACCATCGCCGTTTACATCCGCTTGAATATTAAGGGAAATGCCGGGATTGGCAAGCCTGGCACTCGCCCGCAACATGATGACGGCGTCGGTAAGATTGACGATCTTGTCATCGTTGACGTCGCAGGGCTTCACGTAATCGGCAACCCTTACGGAAACGGTGTCGGTACTTTCCAGATCACCGGAATCGGTAATTTTCAATTGAAAGACAAGCAGATCCCCCCCCGCACCGACTTCGGGAAGGGTAAAGGTCGGTGTAACCGCCGCTGAATCGGAAAGCGTCACCTCTGTGCCCTTTGTTTGCGTCCATGCATAGATAAGCGAGACGGTTTCCACATCGGTCGACGCGGAACCGTCGAGGGTGACAACGGCGCCTTCGACTCCTCCCTGATCAGGACCAGCCGCGACAACGGGAGGGTCATTGACGGGGGTGACGGTGATCGCGACTTCAGCCGCGCCGGATTCGTTGCCGGTCGTATCCTTTATCCTGTAGGAAAAACTGTCCGTGCCGGAATAATTGGCATTTGGCGTGTAAAGAACCGTTCCTTTCGCGCTTCCCTCCGTCGGGACCGTCGCTGTGCCTTTTACCGGGGCTACCTCAATGGTAACCAGTGTTGTTGCAGGGTCGGGTCTTCCGTCCGGGCCGTCCGGGTCACTGTCGTTGGCCAGAACAGGGATGTTTGTCGGGGTATCTTCATTCAATGTAGCGGCATCATTGGCCGCAACAGGCAACGCCAGCGTCTGAACATTGTCAATCCGCGCGGTACTGGTGTAGTCTTCCCCGGAACTGACCAGATCAAAGGCAAGTGTTGCCTGGACTTGCGAGGTAACCCCGGAGAGATCAACCGATACAACCAATGTTTCTGGACGGTTGCTCCACACCTCTCCGCTTGCCGGCGCATCGGGAATTGTCACCTGCGAGGTATAGTAAATCTCGCCGGTTTGCTGGATGTTAAGCAGCGCGCCGGGAAAACCAGCGATCTCTCCGACCAGGGAAACAGGCGGGTCATCTTTTGACATCAGGGAAACCTGAAAGGCATCCTGC
>DYRD01000028.1 GCA_020718905.1 Syntrophus aciditrophicus
GCAATTTCCCACTTATAAAAACCTGTATCCTGTCCAAACAACCCACACCACCTCTGTATAAATATTATATTTGCTCTCGCGCTCCTCCCATTCGGGCAGGTTGCTCCCCGTTTCGAGAACGAATCGCCGGTATTGCCGGTTGGTGACCTCATACTTTCCTAAATAGAAATCGCTAACGCATACTTCATGAAGCGGCTCCTCATCGTTCACCGGCATATAATCTTCCACCTGAAGCGGACGGTAGGGAAACCCCTTGTTTCCCCTGCTCTCGAAGATATCGCCCATCTGGTAGCAGCCGCCCTTGACAAGGATAAATTCCATTTCCGTAAAGGTCTCGGTAAAGTCTGCCCCCCTGGTTGCAGGACTGGTCCTTACCTGCTCCTTTCCCCGCACAGCTTGTTTATTTTCCCCCTCATCCCCCGTGGCGACGCCTCCTGTGATGTTGAAAATCATAATTATGAGGAGACAAAATGATAGAATGATTCTTTGCATAATCTTCATCGCTCACGGTGAGCAGAACATCTTTCTCGGGACCATCGCCCGCGTGATCTGCGCAATAGGCCTCGTTGAAAATGATGTTTCTCATTCCGATGGTTGTCTTGCCTACTCCGATGGGTAGTTGCAAGGTAACGGTTATCTCAATGTTCAGCCCGTACCGGCATGATCGCCGAAATCAAAGGTAAAAGTTCCCTCTGCGTCCATGTCCAGGTGCACCCGGGTGGGCATGCCGCCCTCGCTCATGTGGGTGAGGATCGTCTGGGACAGGCGGGGGAGGACATTGCCGTTCAGGATATACTCGATGTTCCGGGCCACCGTTTCCACTTCGGTGCAGCGGGCGGTGATGGCATCCACGACCGCCGGGGCGTAGGTCATGGCCATCTTGTTGTTTTCCATGAGACTTTTCTGAATTCTTTTAATCTTCAACTCGACGATGAGGCGCATGGCCTCGGCATTGAGGCTGTAGAAAGGGATGACGTTCATGCGGGCCAGGAGGGCCGGCTTGAAATGGGCAGAGAGGATGGGGCGTACCGCTCCGGCGACAACGTCTGCTGACGGCGCATCGGATCCGGCGGTCATCTCCTGAATTACGTCCGAAGCGAGATTGCTCGTCAGGATCACGATCGTGTTCCGGAAATTGATCTCTTTCCCTTCGCCGTCATTGGCGATGCCCTTGTCGAAGATCTGGTAGAAAAGGTTCATGACATCGATATGGGCCTTCTCCGATTCATCCAGCAGGACCACCGAGTAGGGACGCTGCCGGACCGCTGCGGAGTCGTTCAAATTCACCTGGAAAAACAAGGGCGGCCGGTCACGGTGCGCATGCCTGGTGGGTCATTATCAGGCGCAGCTCTCGCAGGCGAGCCGTTATATCCGCCCATGCCTGGGCGAGAACCTCATGCCAGTATGGGTTTAACTTGCGGTTCATATACCCCATGGCCTGGGAGGAATCTCCTGCGGGGAAGCAATCGAAGAACTCGACAAAGCCAAAGACCATGTCCATTTTGGTTACCAGGACGTAAACGGGGAATTTCGCTCCCGTAACGCGCATGAGCTGGTCGATACGTTTGCGGATACTTTGACCGTCCAGGCGCAGCTTATCGTCTCCTCCCGCCAGCAGGGCGTCGGCGGCGTAACGACAGCACCGTTAAGGGGTTCCTTGCGCCGGTACCGGGAAAGCAGGGCAAGGAATCTTTCCCACTCCTCCCGGTCTCGTTCCTCTGCGATGGGAATGGTATAGCGTCCGGCGGAATCGAGAATGATGGCTTCTTCGAAAAACCACCAATCGCAGTTGCGCGTTGTCGTAATTCCGGCCGTTCTGGCGATATCGGTAAGGGGTGAGCTCAGGCGGACGCTCTTTATGGCCGAGGTCTTTCCCGCTCCCGATTCGCCGAGGACGAGATACCAGGGCAGGGTGTAGAGGGGATTGCCTTTTTTGCGCAGATAGGAATCCCTGAGGAGTTCCACCGATTCCTTCCACTTCTCCTGAAGTTCCTGGAGTTGCTGCCTTTCATGGAGGGGCTGCCCCTTGATGGCGGACTCGTCTAATTCCACGACCCGGCGAACTAATTTCTTTTCCCGCCGCCTAAGGAGATATCTTTTCAGGAAAAAAGCGGCGACAACAAGGCCGACAATACCTGCAAAGATCGTGGCCCCCGCCCACCAAGGCCAGCCCTTTTTCATCGTGATCCAGTACAGAAACCCGGCCAGAATGAGGAGCAGGATAATAATAAGAGATATTTTCAGGATTTTTTTCAGCATGATCAGAATCCCGTTCCGAAATAGGACGGGCTTATGCTTAAAAGCAAGGCCTTGTAAATGGAAAACAGGGCAATCACGCCGATTAACGAGATGGCCATGATGACAAGAGTATAAAGAGAAAGACCACGGTGCCAGCGCTTACGTTTGACTGCACTGGTGGCGCCGCTGTATCCGTCGGGGAAGAGTTTTTCTGCAACGCTCATATCCAGGTTGTCTTTGACCAAGAGCAGGTTGGCCCTCTGAATTTCCATGAGTTTCTTGTTGTCTTCGGGCAGAAAATACCGGCCCTTGAATCCCAGGGCAAGGCAGTAGGCGTAAACTTCCCTGATTGACGTTGCCTCCGGATTCAGCGCCGCTAACCGGTTAAAAAATTCCTCCCCCCCATTCATCGTTTGGAAGTGGAGCCGCTGTAATTGATCTTCCTGCCATTTGCCCCGTGCGGACCACTCCGAACAGAGGATTGTTTCATCAATCCAGGCACAGACTGCAAACAGGGCCTCCTGCCATTCGTCTTCGCTAAATCCGGTCTCCTGACAGCATTGTCTGGCCTGCTGAAGAAGGTCATCAAAACGACGGCGGGCTTCCTCGTACGAGGGGGGATTGTTCATCCGCCCCTGACAGACGTAGGTGCCGTAGGCCATCAATCCCATGAAACAGTCGCTCAGTTGCATCATTTCACCTGCCCGTTACCCATAAAGGCCATCACCCCCCCTTACAAGAGGGCCTCACTTTTTGATTACGATAATCTCCGCCACCGTATCTTCCGGGGCATGGCTCCAATAAAGACATACGTTCTGTTGCTTCTGTATTTCCGACCACTCCGTAGCGCCACGATCAAGCCTGAAATAGGTGGAATCGGGACGGCGCGGCAATCCCGGGGGGAGGACGGTAACCTGATCCAGAGGCATTCCCGGCAGGGCCCGCTTGATGAGGACGGGAAGCCGCTCGGAGCTGCTGATCTTGACCATATGCTGGATGGTTTGTTCCCATTCTTCGCTGTTTACATTGCTTCTCAGCATAAGATAGAAAAGATTGCGATTATCGAAGGTTTCTACGGGGATTAAGGCCCGGAAATAGTCCCCCTCGCGGATCAGATGGATGATATTTTCGGCGCCGATCATGATGCCGTTCAAGAGTTCGTCGATGAGGGTCTTTGCCTCCTGGAAACAGGAGCCGAGCTGATCGTGCCGATAGACGGGCAGGAGTTCCGTCCCGTCTTTCAAGCGGCCCAGGGCGTCGATGCGGTCGGTAAACACGCTCAATTCCCCGACGAGGGAGCGGAGGATGCCATACACCGTCCAGGGATGGACATGAGGGCTTCCCGCAGTATGGTGGTGCAGCAAGGGCACATAACGGCTCAAGGCGCGGAGGGCGAGGAGGAAGATCATATAAATTTGATTCATCCGCATCCTGGACAGCCTGTGCCGTCTGGTTGAGTTGGGGATGCTTATATTCCTCCAGGACGCTGCAACGCAGTGTCACTTCCTCCCGGATGCCCTTTACCAACCCCGTGAGGATGCCCGAACAGGCGATACTGACTACGGGCGGGACGAAGGTTGGCGAGAGGATGATATCGTTGCCGTCGAATTCCAGTTGGGCCAGGGGTAGCAGATCGTAATCACCAGCGCCTTCGATCTCATTTTCCCAGAAGATCCGCAGGGCATGGTTCAGAAATTTGATCCGGGCCTTTAGGCGGCTCTGATAAATATCGTTGATTTCCTCCGGGTCGGCGGGAGAGGAAAAACGGGTGGCGACGGCAGACGAATCCTCGGGATTCTTCATGGTCGTTACGTTTTCCCCCTGGGGAATCCATTTGCGCAAACCGATATAGATATTAAAGGGTTTATCCATCTCTATCCACCCGCCCTTGAAGGAGCGAGGCTGCACCGTACCCGTGCCGGGGAAAACTACCCAGGTTCCATCCCGGAAAAGAATTTGCATCTCCAGGATCTCAAGCATCTGATTCTTCAAAGATTCTTGCTGGATACGCAGTCCGCCCAATCCCCAGAAGTAAGGATGCAAATAATTTTCAAAGGGGTAGAGACGATATTGATTGTGGAGATCTTGCCACTGGAGATGCTGAGGTTGAAGAAAAAGTCCCTGGTACCAGAAGATCGGCCTTATCGAGTCTGTCATTTTACCATAACCTCATGAATAGAGTTTGGTCCAAAAAAAAGATTGATGGAGATTGGCTCAATCCAGGACACGGTGGATCGGAAACCATACATGCCGCGCTTGTCCGTAATTGCGGGAATATCAAAGGTCCGGTTTACCTGTCCGGGTTGCAGGTTGTAATATCCAGCAACCACAGCGATAGTCTGGGTATTTTCGTAACGGTCGAGGATAATGGTCTTTTCTTCCCCCGGCTCAATAAATTCCTGATCAAAACCGGTGACACTGTTATCAAATTTTTCCGCCAGGAGGAGCTTGCTCAAGCCGTCCGCCGTCTTTAATCTGTTGATTAAAGGCGTTGAGACCATTTAGCTGATAGATGACAAGTGAAATAGTGTGGCTCTTGTTTTCGTAGTAGTTTAAATTAGTCGCCGCGGTGTAACGGATTTGAATGCCCTTGGGCCCGAAGACACGGTTTGGAACAGCGCCTGCGGTAACCGGACTGGGGCCAGGCTCCAGGGAGGCCATCGGGGCCTGGCTCGCCGATCCTTGCGCCGATCCTTGGGAAGACGTCTGCGTTGCCGGCTTTGAAGAGCAGGAGAGTAGGCATGTCAGCACGATGATTAATAAGGCGCTCCGATAAGTCATATACAAAGATGTTCACTTCTGCCTAGTATCTTCACTTTCCATATCTCGTCATTTTAATGAGATTGACCTTCTCTGTCAATGGATATGTTTTGGTCAAACGAAAAAATTTCCCTCCTCGCGTAGCCATGAATAGCGGCACCGAAAAGGGCGGCTTGGCGGTTAAGAATAACATGCACAGGGATGCCGGACATGAGGGCCGCCATCGGTCCTTTGGCGAAGAAGGCCGGGAGAATCCGTGGTGGCATGCCACCGCCCAGGAAGACGCCGCCCGTGGCGAGGACCTTCAGGGCCAGATTCCCCGTCTCGGCTCCGAGGATGGAAAGAGATAGCCTCAGGGTGTCCCGGGCAATGGGACAGGAACGATGCGGGTTAACGGCGGCTTCGATAATCAGGGGGGATGCTCCGTCCCGGCGACTAATTGCTCTTTAAACCAGGCAGGGATCTCTGATCCGCCTCAGGTCATTGATCACAGTGACCCGGTCCAGGTTCGGGGCCGCAGCGAGCTGCCGCTCATCCACCACCCAGGGGAGGTTGGTAGTCTCGGCCCGCGTTCTGCCCGGACCAGCCCCGCGACGCCGAAACGGTCCCCTTGGACGGCCCTGTCTTGCTCTGTTAAAATTCCGCAATCAGGGGAACAAGTCCGCCATAATCGGCGCTGGCATAGGTTCCCTCCTTCAGAAGCGCCGGGCGGTTGTCCTGAAAGGGGAAAATGCCCAACGGGGTCTTGATCCCGCCGCCGTCACCGGACCATCCCCGCCAAGCAGAGGGTTCATAAGGATGGAAATCTCAAAAAAGTCAAGTTTCCGGGGGCAGCGACCCTGTCATCCAATCCAGGTATTCCCGGCTTCCGGTGCTGATGGGGAGGGCGATGATCTCCGGTGTTTCATAGGAATGGACGGACTTGATAGACCTTTCAACCTGTCCGAAGAGATCGGCCCTGGTCTTGATGAGGCATTGCCACTCCGCGGCCGTTTCTATCCGCCCCTGCCAGGAATACGTGCTGGTTATAGGGCCGACGACCTGGACGCAAGGGGCGAGGCCTCCGGCGACAAGGTCCCGCGCGATGCTATCGGCCTCGTCCTTTGTTCCCGTAGTTGTGATGATCTGAATGTATGCGGCCATGGCTGCTTCCTTTGGTAAGTTCATGCATCATGATGGCCGCGGCCTGGGGAAGACTCAGGGATTCGGTGCGACCAGCCCCCGGTATATGCCATTGTTCGTCGCATATTTCAAGGAACTCGTCGGGGATGCCGTGGGATTCGCTTCCCAAAAGCAGGGCGGTTCTTTCCTCCTGCCCATGGGGGGGGAGGCCGCGCCGGGCATCACTGCCGATCAGGAGATGGGTTGTACGGACAACCGGAAGAATTTCACGAAAATTGAGACTAGCAAAAATCTCCAGATGGAAAAGGCTGCCCATTGAGGTTCGCACCACCTTGGGATGGGTCCAGTCCACTGCGCCCGTGCTCAGGAATACCATGGCCAGCCCGAACCAGTGAGCCGCCCTCATGATCGCTCCCAGGTTGTTGGGGTTATTGATGCCATCGACAAGTAGAACATGTCCGGGCGTTTCTCGCAGCCGGGTCTGCCAGTTCACCGGCTCCGGCATTTTTACGACGGCTATGGTCCCTTCCGGCGTCTGGTCCTGGCTCAGTTTCCCCCACTCCTTTTCCGAGAGGATAAACCTTTGGACGGTTTTATTGCTTTCGTATCTTCCGTTACTTTGTGCCGCTTTGCCGTTGTCACCGGGAGGAATCCCGAATAATCCCGAATAGACATCATCTTTTCCGTCCATTCCGAGGAGGGCATCGATTTGCCAGCGGCTTTTCCACAGCTCCTCTACGACCTTGAGTCCTTCGGCAAGGAAAAGTCCTTCCCGCCGCCGGTATTTGCTCAGGCCCAGTTTTTGCCAGCGCGCAAGCTCCGCTTGCGACGGTTTGCGAGGGGCTGGCGGCGTCATCCCTTGATCATCACGAGCATCATCTTGAAGGCTTTTACCGCCTGGAGGGCGTGGGGCTCCTGGGCAGGCATGATGATGAATTCTCCGGCCTTTAACCGGTATGCTTTCCTGGAGATCTTGATTTCCGCCTCCCCGTCCAGAATGTAAACCAGGGCATCAAAGGGGGCGGTGTGTTCGCTCAACCCCTGGCCGGTATCGAAGGCAAAGACGGTAACCGTGCCGGTTGGTTTCTTGATGATCTCTCTGCTGACGATGGACCCCGGTTGATAGGAAACGATGCTGTTAAGGATAAGGGCTTTGGATTTCAGAGTGTCTGTCTTTGCTGTCTCGTCGACCATGATGTCCTCCTTTGACATAGGATTGTTTGAGCATAAACCGCTTTTCCGGATATGGGAAGCCCTCTTTACGGGTTTTTCTTTCCGTCCTCCCCGTTGACGACCATCTCCATCTTGCGGGAGCGCCTGATGGAGGCGATGACGGCGATTGCCAGGGTCCCGGCGATGAAACCGAGGGACCAGCCGATGGGGATATGCAAAAGATCCGTGAGGAGCATTTTGACACCGACGAACATCAGGATGACCACCAGGCCGTGACGGATATAGTGGAAGATGCTCATCAGGCCGGCCAGGGCGAAAAACAGCGAGCGGAGTCCCATAAGGGCAAAGACATTGGAAGTGTAGACGATAAAAGGATCGGTGGTCACGGCGAGGATGGCGGGAATGGAATCGAGGGCGAACATCAGGTCCGTCGGACCGAGGACCAGGATAACGGCGAAGAGCGGCGTGGCGTGGCGGATGCCGTCAATATGAAGAAAGAAATTTCCGCTTCCGTAATCGGTGGTTACGGGCATCATCTTGTGGAGGAGGCGCAGGATGGGATTCTTCTCCGGATGGATCTCCTCGTCATGACCCTTGGCCATTTTGATGGCCGTGTAGACGAGAAAGATGCCGAAGACATAAATCAGCCAGTGGAACTTGGTGACGAGAACGACCCCGGCGACGATAAAAATACCCCGCATCACGAGGGCCCCCATGATCCCCCAGAAGAGGGCCGTATGCTGATACGCCGGGGGTACGGAAAAATAGGTGAAGATCATGAGAAAAACGAAGAGATTGTCGACGCTCAGGGAATATTCGAGGAGATAGCCGGTTAGAAAGTCGAGGGCTTTGGTCTGACCTTTGAAAAAATAGATGCCCATGCCGAAGGCTATGGCGATGCTTATCCAGAAACCTGTCCATTTCAGGGAATCCTTGATGTCAATCTCTTTGCCCTTCTTGTGGCCGACGACCATATCCAGGGCGATCATCGCAAAAAAAAAAGAACGGCGAAGGCGCTCCATCCGATAACTTCTGTAGACATTGTGCTTTCTCCTTATGGTTTTCTCAAGAACGTCTGGGCGGCGATGGGGATCATAGCCCAGACGTCGCTGGAGGGTGGAATGGAGTTCCGTTGCGGGGGTGAAGATGACGCCCCGTCTCGCGATTTCCCCAAGGAGGGCTTGGGAGAGTTCCGGAGCCCAGCGGGGGGCGGGAAGATCCCCGCGGTTTATAATCCCCGTGTCTATTCCCCGGGTCACAAACGCCTCGCCCATCTCCATGCCGATAAAGCCGGTCCCGCCAATGATTAATGCTTTACCCATGCCATTATCCTGGAAACTGCTCGCGAATTTTTCAATATTGCGGTGATATTGATACTATGATTTCTTTTTCCTGTAAAGCAGGACCCCGACGCCGCATGAGATCATGATGAAACACAGGATCTGACCCATGGTCAGGAAGCCGAAGTAATAGCCCAATTGAATATCCGGTTGCCGGTAAAATTCGATGAAGAAACGGACCAGGCCATAGCCGATAAAATAAATAGCGAGCAGAAATCCATCAAAGGGACTTTTCTTTCTTAGGGCCCACAAAACGATAAAGAGGACAATCCCTTCCAGGAAGGCTTCATAGAGCTGAGAGGGGTGGCGGAGCAGCCCTTCCGGATCGTGAGGAAAGATCATGCCCCAAGGGACGGTGGTTGCTCGTCCGTAAAGCTCTCCGTTGATGAAGTTGCCGAGACGGCCGAAGGTATAGCCCAGGGGGATAGCCGGACAGAAGAGATCCGCCAGGTGCCAGAAATCTATCCGACGGCTTCGGCAGAAGACGGCAGCGGCGACTATGGCGCCGATCGCCCCGCCATGAAATGACATGCCGCTGATGCCCACAAAACGGATACCGTCGGAAAAATCGAAAGGCAGCAGGATCTCCCAGGGACGCTGGGTATAATAGTCGAAGTTGTAAAACAGGACGTAGCCCAGCCGGCCTCCCAGGACCAGCCCCATAATCAGCCAGATCATCAGGTCCTGGATCGTTTCCGCCGTATAATCGTATTTTTCATCCTTGATCCGGTACATGACGAGGAAATAGGTCAGGGCGAAGGCGGCCAGATACATGAGGCCGTAGTAACGGACCTGGAAGGTGCCAAATTCGATCAGATTCGGGTTGAGCTGTCCGGGAAGGTTTCGCCAGGCAGCGATCAGGGCATCCATCTCAGTATGCCTCTCCTTTGAACTCCTCGACGTACAACTGGGCGGCATAAGCGGCTGTCGCCCCATCACCGCAGGCGGTAATGACCTGGCGCAATGACTTGTGGATGCAGTCCCCGCAGGCGAAAATCCCCGGGGACGAGGTTTTCATGTCCCCATCGACGATGATGGCGCCGTCCTGCGCGCGGGCAACCAGGTCCTTGACAAGTGTTGTCTGGGGAACCAGGCCCACGAAGATGAAGACGCCGGCGGCGGGAATCTCACGGGTTGCCCCGTTCACTACGTCCTTCACTCTTATCCACTCTACTCCGCCCGCGCCGCCGATCTCTTCCACCACGGCATTCCAGGCCATTTCAATTTTAGGGTTGGCAAAGGCCCGTTGCTGGAGGATGCCTGTGGCCCGCAAGCGGTTGTGCCGGTGGACAATGGTAACCTTGGTCGCAAAATGGGTCAGAAAAATTGCTTCTTGTATGGCCGTGTTGCCGCCGCCCACGACCGCCACTTCCCGTTGCCTGTAAAAGGGACCGTCACAGGTAGCGCAATAAGAGACCCCCCGTCCGGTAAAAGCATCCTCCCCGGGAACGCCAAGGTGACGCCAGTAGGCGCCGGTGGCGATGACCAGGGAAATGGTTTCGTATGTCCGGCTGTCCGTCAGGACTCTCCAGGTTTTTTCCCCTCCTTGATTAACAACCTCCAGGGTCTGGACATCGGCGGTGATGCATTCGAGGCCGAAGGCTACCGACTGGTTCAGGAAACTTTCCACAAGCGCAAAACCGTTGATGCCCGCAGGGATGCCGGGATAGTTTTCGATGAGATCGGTAACGGTGATCTGACTTACCGTTGAGGCCCCGGATATGAGCAAGGCCTTAAGGCCGGCACGGGCGGCATAAAGGCCGGCGGTATAGCCCGCCGGTCCCCCTCCGATGATTACCGTATCATAAAGGACTGATTCCGTTGATGGATTCATGGACTCTTGGAATTCCTCCTTGGTTTGTTGTGGAATATTCATTAGAATTCAATTAGATTGGCTCTTATAGAATAAATTGGCAGGTGTGTCAAAAAATAAAAAACCAGTCTGGACCTGGACCCGGGGGGATATGCTTCCCCCCCTTTATCTGCCATAATGGTGAGGAGGAAGATTGGGAGCGAAAAAAGAATGGAATGTCATCAAATTCAACTTGGAAAGATCAAGAATTTCATCTATAAATGACCAATAAGATGACTGGTTTTGGTATTGCCAGGAATAAAAAAATAACAGGAGGAACGCAGGCATGGCAAAGGCAAAAAAAGGTGATCTGTTAAGCTGCGAATTATGTGGTCTGGTTGTTGTTGTCGATGAGGTGGTAGGGATGAGTATGGCAGAATTGGTCTGTTGCGAGGAACCTATGGGAAAAGGCAAGGCCGCTGCTGAAAAGGCGAAAAAGAAGGCCGCCCTTAAAGCCACCCAGGCGGCGGCAGTCAAAAAAGACGTGAAGACAGCGATCAAGGCCGCGCCGGCGAAAGCCAGAGTCGTAGCAAAAAAAAAGTGGATAAACCTGTGATTGCCAAGGCACCGGCCAAAAAGATCGCGTCCCCAGCCAAAGCTATGGGAAAAAAAGCGGCAGCGCCAAAGAAGAAGGAAACGAAAGCCAAAAAATAATTCCGGGAAAACAATCCTCTGTCGGACACGGGCCGGTGCCGGTAAGGAGCCGGCCCGTGTTTTTTAACCATAAGTCAATCTCCTATTTTACCGTCAGGCCCGCAATCCGATAATTGAACTCATAACTGAGGGCGCCGCTCCAGTCACTGTCAAAGACACCCTTGTAGCGCGTCCCGTATACCGGGCCAACGGGTTTCCCGTAGGTGTAAAACCAGTTGACGATGGGACTGCCCGTGAAGCCCAGAGCGATCCAGTAAGATCCGGGCATGAGGTCGAGGTTTTCTTTGGCAAAGTCGAAGTCTACCCACCGGTATCCCGGCTTCATGGAGATTTGGTCGACGCCGATCATGGCGCTGGTGGCCATGAGAGCCCCCGGCTTGCCCTTGTCATCCTTGAAGAGGTCAACCCAGAGCATGCCTTCGCCGCCGAAATTGTGGAGGGCGAGACCGACTTTGCCGAGCTTCACCGGTTTTTTCAGGACAAAGACCTGGGCATACTGGGTTCGCTGGGTGGTTACATACTCCGCCGTCTCCACCAGAAAATTATTCTGCATTTCGAATTGACCGGCCCCTGAGGCCTTCACTGATCTGGGGAAAGCAAAATCGATGTCCTCAGGATAGTCGAGGTTTCCATAGAGGAAAGGAACCTGGTACCGCAGTTTGCCCGGATATTTTGGTGGGGGCGGCGGGATGATGGCAAGCTGTTGAAACTGGGCCTTGACCTGAGGGGTCAGAAGCAGGTTTTTCGGTCCGTAGGCTTCCCGATCCCCTTTGATTTTGACCTGATCGGTGGTAAAGCTGGCGTTGATGATTTCCTGAAGGGCAGGTTTTCTCGCCTCCTGAAGTTGTGACCAGCGCATCAGGCCGTCGTTTTTTGTTTCGTTGTTGTCTGCGCCGACTTCGATGCGAATAAAGCGATTAGAGACGAACAATACGGAGTTCTGGGGATCGAAGGGGACCCAGCCAAGATCGGGGAACCAGACCTCTATCCATGAATGGCGCCCCTGGCCCATTTTGAACGTCAGGACGCCCTTCTGCCAGGCGATATTGTAAGGTTCGTTCAGGGTCACCCCGACGACGATGCGGGCCGGAATTCCCAGGGAACGCAGGAGGGCGGCGCTGAGATGGGAATAATTCTGACAGTTACCTTTTCCCGATTCGAGTGCATAAACAGCGTCGTAACGGACCGGCGGGGTTACATAGCGGACGTTGTCCACTACCCAGGAGATAATCCGCTGCACCGCATCATACTCCGTTTTTACCCCTCTGGTCAGCTCGGCGGCAAGCTGTTTAATCCGGGGCTCGTTTGCCTGGACCTGTTCGGTGCTCTTCAGATAATCGGCAAATTCAGCGCCGTAACTTGCCGGGAATGGGGCGCCTGTTCCGAGGGTCTTGAGATGAGTCCTGCTCTTGGCCAGGCAGGAGAGGCGGACATCCACGGTGTTCGGAACCCTTGACCAGGTTGCCGTGATCACCAGACTGCCGTGTTTATCCTTCTTTTCCTCACGGTCCTGGGGTTCGGGATTGAATATTACCTTGAAATCCTTAATGTCCTGGCTGTAGGTTGGGGAGGTGAAGCTTTGGGGAACTACGAAGCTGAGGACGATTTTTTTGACCCCTGGATTAGCTGTGACCTGTTCCTGGAGTTCGTAGCGGATTGCCGAGTCCATATCTCCATTCAAGGTATAATTCTCCCCCGCAAGGGGGCAGGTCCACAGGAGGATCAGAGCCATGATTGCGGGAGCGACAGCTTTTCTCATAGTGCATCTCCTTGCTGGGGGTCATAGTTACTCTTGACAGGTATATTGTAACAAAATATAAGGGAAAGAAAAAGATATTTTCGTGAGGGAAAAACGATGAAAGTCAGCCGTGTTGAGGAAATGCGCTGGATGGATTGCTATGCCACGGAATCCTTGCGAATTCCCGCTGAGATACTTATGGAGAATGCCGGTCAGGGGGCTGCTGCCGTTCTTGCCGGGGAGCGAGGGCTGCCGGGGAAGGGCTATGTCATTTTATGCGGTATGGGGAACAACGGGGGCGACGGATTCGTTGTCGCCAGGAAGGTTTTGTCCAACGGGGGAGTCCCGAAGGTATATATCCTGGGCGATCCCGGCCGTTTCCAGGGGGCAGCCAGGACCAATCTCGACATCTTGACCCTTTTGCCCGTGGAAATTCAGCGCCTGGAAACAGTTGACGCCGGCCTGGGGCGTGTTATCCGTCATGCCGACGGGGTTATTGACGCCATGTTCGGGACAGGACTCGATCGGGAGGTTAAGGGACTGCACCGGGAAGTGATTGACTTGGTCAATAGGGGACGCAAATGGGTCCTCAGCCTCGATATCCCCTCCGGGGTCAATGGCGATACGGGAGAAATTATGGGTGCCGCCATCCAGGCGGACTGCACGATAGCCTTCGGGCTCTCCAAGCTCGGCAACATCCTATATCCCGGCCATGAAAAATGCGGCAAACTCTATGTGACCCATATCTCATTTCCGCCGGCTATGTACAATCATGAGCGCCTGAAAATCCAGACTAACGATTATCTGGCCCTTCCCGTCCGGGGGCGGGAAGTTTATAAGGGGAGCATGGGAGATGTCCTGTTTATAGCCGGCACGGCGAATTATCTGGGAGCCCCCTATTTTTCCGCCATGTCCTTCCTGAAAGGGGGAGGAGGCTATGCCCGGCTTGCCGCCCCCGCCTCGGTGGTGCCCGTCATTGCCGGTCAGGGAAAGGAGATCGTGTTTGTCCCCCTTCGGGAAACCAAGGCCGGGTCCATAGGAGCGGACAATTATGACGATCTCATGGAACTGTCGGCAAAGGTTGATATGGTGGTCATCGGCCCCGGACTTTCCTTGGATCCTCGGACGCAGGAGCTCGTCCGGAAGTTGGTTCCTGATCTCAAAAAACCAGTTTTGATTGACGGCGACGGGATCACGGCGGTTGCCGGAGCCCCCGCGCTCATTCAGGAACGTTCATTTCCTACCGTAATGACGCCCCATGCTGGAGAAATGGCAAGCATAACCAGCCGATCGACAGCAGAGATCCAGCGTAACCGCATTGATGTCTTGCAGGCCGCTTGCGCCTCCTGGGGGGCCTTTATCGTTCTCAAGGGAGCCCGATCCCTGGTCGGCTGTCCCGACGGGCAAGTTTTTATCAACATGACCGGCAATCCCGGGATGGCGACTGCCGGTTCCGGGGATGTCCTTACCGGCACCATCGCGGCGATGTTCGGCATGGGCATGCCCTGGTCGGAAGCAATTAGGAAAGGCGTCTATATACATGGACTAGCCGGCGATCTGGCCGCCGGTAAGGAGGGTGAAGATGGAATCACGGCCCGGGATATTCTTGGCTATCTTCCTTTGGCCCTCAAAGAGGATCGTCTTTCCGGAGGGAGGGGCTCACATCATGATATTGAAATTTGTCCTTGAAGGTTCACAAGGATTTTGTTAGAGCCCCTATACCAAATTAGAGGCCGCTTATGAAAATATACCAAAGGCTTCTCACCACACCCAATCAATATGGAAATTAGATATTCTGACAACAGGGGGGGCAGGATAAGCATGTGCCACCCTATCCCTCGGTGCTGCTCGTCCTTTGTCTCGTCCTGTGCTTCGGTATCGCCTTTTCCCTCCTGTCGTTACGGCCGGCACTGGCCGCCTCAGTTCCCGAAGCCTTGTTAAGGCTGTCGTCGGGATATGCCGTTTTCATCGATAAGCACTTGCAACGGGTTTATGTACTTCAGAACCGGGGTGGCAATGTCGTCATGGTCTTCGACGCCCCCTGTTCCCCCGGGAAGGCCCCCGGCGAGAAAATGGAACAGAAAGACGCCAAGACCCCCCGGGGGATCTTTTTTGCCACCAAATTCGAGCAGATGCGTAAGCCCCACCCGTCTTATGGAACCATGGTCTTTCACCTGGATTACCCCACGCTGCTGGATAAAAGGATGGGGAAAAACGGCAACAATATCTGGATTCATGGAACGAGTAAAGCCCTCCAGCCCTTTCAATCCAATGGGTGCGTGGTTGTGAAGAACAAAGATATCGACGCCTTGACAAAGTATGTCTATCTGGGGAAGACCCCGGTGATCATTGAAGAATCTATCAAGTGGATTCCCATGGAACGACCTTCAAAGGACAGGGAGGAACTGGAGCGCGTCATGATGTGGTGGTCCAAGGCCATTCTGGACGGGGATCAGGGTATCCTGAGCCGACTATACTATCCGGAATCGCCTTCGGCGGGTTCTCCGCGGCAGGTTATTGTTCGGAAAACGAAAAATCTCAAGGAGGCGAGCGATCATTTTGATTTCAGACCGCAGGATATCACCATCTGCAGCCTCGATGATAAAGCGGTTATCCTCTTTGACCAGATTCTCTCCGTTCAGAACGCCGATTCCTTTCAGGGCAGCTATGTGCGGCTCTTTTTGGAAAAAATAAATAATCGCTGGATGATTGTGGACAATGACGCCCCGCAGCGGCGATTCCGGGAGGCGTCGGTTGCGGCAGCGACACCTGGTGGTAAAAAACCGGTTCCGGCGACCGGCCCCGGGGAGGCGTCGACGGTTGCCGCCGCGAAGGAGACCGCCAAAACCGCTCCCGCGAAAGCCAAACCTGCCGAGGCAATAAAGGATCAGGATGTCCGGCAGTTGGTAGAAAACTGGGCCAAGAGCTGGACCGCAGGAAACATGGAAGCGTACCGGGCCTGCTATGCCCCCTCGTTCCGAAACCGGGGAATGGACATGTCGCGCTGGGTTGCTTATAAGAAGGACCTCCGCAAAACGAACAAAAACATCAAGGTCAAGGTGGAAAATCTCAAGACGTCCTTAGAAGGTCAGAAGGCCACTGCCACCTTTATCCAGAAATACAGCGCCTCCAACATTAAATCCAACCGTGCGAAGCGGCTGGAATTTGTTAAAATAAATGGGGAATGGAAGATTATCAGTGAGAGTGTGGGCCACTAACCCCCCTGGTGTCTTGTCCAACCAGGACCAGTTGACCGTCCGTTCCGGGGACGCCCGCACGGGAGTTATTTCATTAAAGAAACAGGGGGATTGCAAGGTAACTTTCTGGAGAAATCAGACACCTTTGGGGGATATCAGTATTCAAGGTTTTTGAGCAGCCCGTTTATATCCTTCTGCCCGTGACGTAATCCGCCAGGGTCAGGAGTTCCCGAAGGGGATCCTGGTCCGAAAAGATGGCAAGCTCCCTTTTCCCGTCCTCAATATAGGCATGGGCCATGTTCATGGTATAATCAATGCCGTCGTCCCGGTGAATGGTCTCAAAGACGGCAAGGAGAGAGGTTTCATTCCGGTCCGGGTCGGCAACAACGGCCCGGATGCGTCGTCTTTCTTCCTCCGAGCAGCGGCTGAGGGTCCGGATCAGGGGGAGGGTCAGTTTCCCTTCCTCGAGGTCCTTCCCGATGGCCTTCCCGAATTCCTCCTCCTTGGCCGTGTAGTCCAGGGCGTCATCGACAATTTGAAAGGCAAAACCCAGGTTGAGGCCGAACCGGCCCAGGGCGGCTACTTTTTCTTCCGGGGCGCCGGCCAGTAAAGCCCCGACGGTACAGGCCGCGGAAATCAGATGGGAAGTCTTCTTTTCAATGATGGCCAGGTACTCTTTTTCCGAGATCTCCGGATCGCCCCGCTTGACGAGTTGGAACACCTCGCCTTCGGCCATGAGGTTGGTTGCCCTGGCGAGAACCTTGATGATTTCCAGGTTTCCATATGCGGCCATGAGCTGGAAGGCTTCGGAGTAGAGGAAATCGCCGACGAGAACGCTGGCGGCGTTCCCCCAGACGTGATTGGCTGCTGTTCTGCCCCGGCGCATGTCGGCGTCGTCGATTACATCGTCGTGGAGCAGGGTTGCGGTATGAATGAATTCGATCACTGCGGCCAGGGGATGACGCCTTTCTCCCTCATATCCGCAGAGGGCGGCGGCGGTCATGAGGAGGAGGGGACGGAACCGTTTCCCGCCGCTGCCGATGAGATGCTGGCTGACCTGGGGGATCAGGCTGACGTCGGAACGAAGGGCGGCGGCCATATAGCCTTCCACCTTCTGGAGGTCCGCCTGATACCTGTTAAAAACGTCTTGAATATTCATAGGTCAACTCGGGTCTGGACCCGTCCCAAAAGTTCCGTCTTGGCGCTGTATATGGCAGCTCTCAGGAAATGTCAATCCTTTCGGCAAAAAGATCGTATTCGCTGGCCGCCTGGATACGGACGGGGATGATCTGGCCGGGTTTGAGTCCTTTTCCCCGCACATAGGTCAAACCGTCGATCTCCGGGGCCTGGCGGGAGTTCCTGCCAAGGAAAGGATAATCGGGCAGGTCGCTCTTCCCTTCGATGAGGACTTCCTCGCGGGAGCCGACTTTCCGTTGCAGGATCGCAAGGGAGATGGAAGACTGTTCCGCCATGAGGGTGTCCCGGCGCCGGTTTTTTTCCGCCTCGGAGATACGGGCAGGCAGGTTGGCTGCCGCCGTTCCCTCTTCCCGGGAGTAGGTAAAGACCCCCAGATGATCAAAACGCATCTCCCCGACAAAATCCACAAGGCGATCAAATCTTCTCCTCGTCTCGCCGGGAAAACCGACGATCAGGGAGGTACGGATGGCGATCCCCGGTCCCGAATCACGAACCATCCCGATGATTTTCCGGAGGTCCTGACTGCCGCCATGGCGATGCATGGCCTTCAGGATATCGTCGTCAATGTGCTGGATGGGCATGTCCAGGTAGGAACAGATTTTCTTCTCCCCCTCCAGGCACCGAATAAATTCTGTAGTAATCTTGGTCGGATAGGCATAGAGCAGGCGGATCCAGATGATGCCGTCCACAGTCGCCAGTTCCTTCAGGAGACGAGTAAGTGAGGGACGTCCCCGCAGATCACGGCCGTAGGCCGTCGTATCCTGAGCGATGACGATGATTTCCTTGACCCCCTGTCCGGCAAGGGTCCGGGCTTCGGCAAGAATGTCCGCCGGAGGCCTGCTCCTGGCCTGGCCCCGGATTTCGGGGATGATGCAGTAGGCGCAGCGGTTACCGCAGCCTTCGGCGATCTTGAGATAGGCGTTATAAGCGGGGGTCATGAGCAGGCGGGGATGTACGGACTGCATAAGGAAAGTCGGCTTGCCGACTTTCACCCTCAAGTCGTTACTCGCCCCTGATGCCAATTTGGCAATATGATCAGCAATATTAGGTACTTCTGCTGTGCCGAGGAAAAGGTCGACTTCGGGGAGGGCCGGTGCAAGCTCAAGACCGTAACGTTGAGGAAGACAACCCGTAGCGACGAGATATTCACAGGTACCCCTGCGTTTGTATTTGGCCATGAGGAGAATGGCCTCAATTGCCTCCTCCTTGGCGGGGAGAATAAAAGCGCAGGTGTTGATGATCAGGATATGGGCCTTGGGGGGGGAATCGGTCATGCTGTAGCCCCGGGAGATCAGGAGGGATGCCATGACTTCGGAGTCCACAAGATTTTTGGGGCAGCCAAGACTGAGGATATGGAATTTTTTCTTTTTCATCGGTGATTCTTCGTAATGGTTATCTGGCCCCTTCAATCGGGGGAAAGTTTTCTTGCCAGGACCTTGCGCGGTTTGACGCCGTCGGAGGGGCCAACGACTCCGTCAGCCTCCATTCGCTCGATAATCCTTGCCGCCCGGTTGTATCCGATCTTCATATAGCGCTGTACGAGAGATATGGATGCCTGCTTCAGGTCCGTAACCAGTTCCACGGCCTCATCGTACTTTTCATCGTATGCCTCTCCTTCCCGTTCGGGATTCTCCAGGGAGGTTTCATATTCCGTGATCGAGGCATCGTAATCGGGCTTGGCCTGTTGTTCCAGAAACTCCACGACTCTCTTTATTTCCCGATCCGCCACTAAGGCTCCATGAATACGCGTCAACTTTGACGTTCCGGGGGGAATGAACAGCATGTCTCCCGCGCCCAGCAGGGCTTCGGCCCCGAGCTGATCAAGGATAGTCCGCGAATCGACCTTGGAGGAGACCTGAAAAGAGATGCGGGTGGGAAAATTGGCCTTAATGACGCCGGTGATTACATCCACGGAAGGACGCTGGGTGGCGATGATCAGGTGAATGCCCGCCGCCCGCGCCATCTGGGCGATACGAGCCAATGATTCTTCGACATTTCGGGGGGCCACAAGCATGAGGTCGGCAAGTTCGTCGATGACAATAACGATATAAGGAAGGCGGGGGTTTTTCTCCTTTTCTGCCTGCTTGTTGTAGGCCTCGATACTTTTCCCCCCAATAGCGCTGATGATGGTGTAACGCCTTTCCATTTCTTCAACAGCCCATTTGAGGACCTGGGCAGCCTTTTTCGGATCGACGACGACGGGGTGAAGAAGATGGGGAATGCCTTCATATGCGGAAAGTTCGATCCTTTTGGGATCGATCATCAGGAATTTTACCTCTTCGGGAGTAGCCTTGAAAAGAATACTGCAGATCATGGCGTTAAGAGAGACGCTTTTCCCCGAGCCCGTGGTGCCGGCGATGAGGAGATGGGGCATGCGGGCGAGATCGTTAATGACCGGGGAACCCATGATGTCGACGCCCAGGGCGATAGGGAGTTTGATCCGGGATTCACTGAATTTTTGCGAATCGAGGACGTCCCGGAGGTGGACGGCTTCCCGTTCCAGGTTAGGAATCTCAATGCCGATTACGGCCTTGCCGGGGATCGGGGCGATGATGCGGATACTGGCCGCCTTTAAGGCCAAGGCAAGATCATCGGATAAATTGGTGATCCTGTTGATCTTTACCCCCGGTGCCGGTTCCAGTTCGTAGAGGGTGATGATCGGTCCGGGGTGGACTTCTACAACCTTCCCTTCGACGCCGAAATCGGCAAGTTTCTTTTCCAGAATACTTGCATTCCCGATCAGGATTTCTTTCTTCATCCTCGTGTCCCGTCGCTCGATTTCATCAAGAAGCTCCAGCGGCGGCAGGGTAAAGGTTCCGGGAACCGGAAAAAACTCAAAATGAGTCTGTTTCGCCTTAGGAAGGCGCGCTTTTTCCGGAGCTAAGACCGGTTCGTCGATGCGTGGCGTTGTTTGAAGGGTCGGTTCCCTTAACGCTTCCAAGGCCGGTTGCCGGGGGGGCGCTATGGAGGACGGGATTGGTTTTTTTATGAGACCGGAGGAAAAATATTGCAGCCTTTGCCAGCCCCTTTTGAGACGATTGAGAAACCAGTGGGCTAGGGAAACAAGGGAGAGGTGGATCATCAGCATAAAGGCCAGAATCAGCATGAGCAAAAGCAGAATGGAGGCCCCGGCAAGATTGAAATAATAGGTCAAATAAAAATGCACGGCATTGCCGAGAAGACCTCCGGCCCGAAGGGGGATTTGATAAATTTGCACCTCCTGGACGACAAGGGCGGACAGGCCGGAAAAGGACAGGAGAAAAAGGAACGCCCCGCCCAGGTGGGGCGCTGTTAGGCGAAAGGCGCCATTGAGAAAGAATTTGAAAGAACATATAAAAAGCACAACGGGGAGAAAAAAGGCGCTGAGCCCGATAAGCCTGAACAAGCTGTCCGATGTGTAAGCGCCGAAGGTCCCGATGAGGTTATGGACTTGAACCTCTCCGGGAAGGAAGCGGGTAAAGGAGGGGTCGTGGGGATTGTAAGATCCGAGGCAAAGGACGAGAAACAGCCCGGCGGCAAAACAGATAACGCCGATAATTTCCGCCTTTCTTTTGTCGGGCGCCGGCCTTTCTGTCATCGGTACTGTGGTTACCGCCATGTGTGAAAATTATTCATGATAACACTTCTTACCCGTTCGATCAGCTCCGGACGGGTATCCTCCGAATAGGCAGAAACCTCGATCGGTTGATCGATGACCATCGTGATTCTACCGGGACTGATCTTCAGGGACCGCTTGGACATAATCTCGGCAGCCCAGATGATGGTTATGGGAACGATAGGTACTCCGGCCTCGAAGGCCAAGTGAAACATTCCCTTTTTGAAAGCCTTGATGGTTCCGTCCACACTCCGGGTGCCTTCAGGAAAGCTCATTACCGATTTTCCTTCCCGGATCTTGCGGGCCGCCTCGGCGAGATTCTGCATGGCCCGCTCGTGATTCTGCCGGTCGATTTCAATGTATCCGGCGTTTTTCATGGCCTTGCCGAACACTGGTATGCGAAAAAGCTCCTTCTTGGCAATCCAGCGGAATTGGCCTGGCAAGTAGGCCAGGACGATCAGGATGTCGAAATCGCTTTGATGATTGGACATGAATATCTGAGGCCGGTCCGTGGCGATATGTTCCGTGCCATGGATCCTGACCTGGACGTTGGATATCTTTAGGAGTACTGTTGCCCAGGTCCGGGCGACCTTGTGACCGAGCGTAGCATATTCCATTTCCTCAAAATCAAAGACGATAACATTACGAAATGGCTTGTATTTAAAGGATATATATCGTGAAGTCAATGGAAATATTGCCTCTTTGTCAGATTCACAGGTACTTTTGATTTGTTAATGTATTATAGTGAAAAACATCCTTAATGGAGCATCTGTTGAGAGCAAGGGATTTGGCAGCAACTTATTCGTGGATGCGATGATAATCTAAGTTATGTTCGAGAATAAATGGTTAGCAAGTAAATCATAAGAGGATCCACGGGCTGATGCGCGAGATGGGACGGGAGGCAACTTGCTCTCATCTTGGCTGCTGGAACAACGCCTTGTTATTGACTGCTTTTTATGAGTAATCCGTTCCTGTCGTAGGCCTCCGCTTTCATTTTCTTTTCGTTGCTGTCAAAGTAGAATACATCCTTTGCTATCCCCTTCTTCAGGGCATAGTTATTATTATAGAAATATTCATCTTTGATTAACTTCTCGTCGTCGTCAAAGTAAGTTATGCTCTTCACTATCCCACTGCTCTTGTTGTACTCATCGGTGCGGATGATTTCTCTTTTCATTATCTTGTAGTTGCCGTTGAGGTATAGTATCGTCTTGGCTGTTCCCTCCTTATATTCTGCATCGTCTGCAGAAAAAGGGGTCATCATCGTTTCCCCGCCAAACTCATTGCGGGTGTCTATTATATCAGAAATCTGGGCGAACAACGATGTTGAAATCACGATAAGCAATATACATAATAATATTGAGATAAGTTTTTTCATTTTACGGGAAATCCCGCCTCCTTTCCTATCCCAAGGTCAATATTGTTAATCTCTTTCGGGATTTATTTCCCGAAGCTTGCTTCATTCGCGTCATTACCGCGAAAGCGGGAATCCGTTTGAAGCCTGGATTCCGGATCAAGTCCAGAGTGACAGTTGCAACCCCTCAGCTTGCTGCGGGGTTGTTCATTAACGCTAAACTTACCTTTTTATACGCTTTATTTAAAGAAATACAACAAAAGAATGCCAAAGAGAGGTTAGATCCTCGCCGTAACCTCTGGATGCTTGATTTCAAGGGGGCATACATCAACTTACGGGGAGATAAGGAAGTCATCGTCCACGATCAAGCGGGAGGAAAACCACACCTTCCGCATGCCTTCCAGCTCTTCAAGCAACTGGTCAGGCTCCCTAGTCCTCGGGCGCCGGCCGAAGGTGACCATGATATGGCAGAATTCACCCTTAAACGGGCAACCCCCGGATAACTGCACCGATCCGGAAGCATACCGGTCAACCTTGAGGAGATCGTATCGCGGTTTGGGCAAGACGGTCATGATTGTTCGGTTTTCCCGCGTGTAAATCTTTCTATAAGCCCTGCCGTCAGCAAATTCCTTTACGAATTCGGGACAGGTCTCATCCGTCGCGCCGGGAAAAACCACCTCACTTCCCGGATAGAGGGACAAGGCGTAACTCCGTCCCCCGGAGGATGGCTCGAATTTAGGATTAGCGAAGTATATTTTGCAGGGAGCTGGAAGGTCTATGCTGGTCCTTTTGTCTGCGGCCGGACTATGCTGAGCTTATGCATCCTCGATCTTAAGGTGCTTGGATGGAGGCCCAGAATCGCAGCGGCACCGTCTTTTCCCTCGATGTGCCAGCTTGTTTCTGACAGGATTTTAAGAATTTGGTTCCTTTCGGCTTCTTCCAGTGTTCTGTTGATAGCTGAAGAGGGGCGAGGCAAGATCTCAAGTTTGTCTGCCAACAGCAAGACCGGGCCGTGACACAGGATCACGGCCCGTTCGATGATGCTTTCCAACTCCCGGACGTTTCCGGGCCAGGGGTAGTCCTGAAGCGCCTGCAGGGTTTCCTTGTGGATCGACGTGATCTGCTTGCCCAATTTCCGTGAAGATCGTTCTGCAAAGGACTGAACCATCAAGGGGATGTCATCTTTACGCTGCCTGAGCGGCGGCACGGTGATGGGGAAGACGTTGAGCCGATAGTAAAGGTCCTGTCGAAACTGCCCTTTCCGGATCGCTTCCTCCAGATTTCGATTGGTCGTCGCCATGATTCGTACATCGACTTTAATGGTTTGAGATGAGCCGAGGCGCTCAAACTCTTTATGTTGAATTACTCTGAGCAGCTTGGCCTGTATCTCCAGCGGCAGCTCACCAATTTCGTCGAGACAAAGAGTAGACCCATGGGCGATCTCGAATCGGCCTATCTGCCGGGAATCGGCGCCGGTAAATGCCCCTTTTTCCCTGCCGAACAATTCGCTCTCAAGCAAATTTCCAGGCAAAGCGGCACAGTTGACAGTGATCAGCGGCCGATTTTGACGAGGGCTCATTTCGTGGATGGCGGCGGCGATCAGCTACTTTCCCGTACCGGTTTCTCCAAGAATGAGGACCGTTGTGTTAGTGGGAGCAACTTGCTCCGCTCGATAAAGAACATACTTGAGACCATCACTTTGTCCGAGGATATGTGCAAATCGATGCTTCATTTTGGTCTCGTGACGGAAGTAAATATTTTCGGCCTTCAGCAGGTCTTTCATTGCTTCGATTTCAGCAAGAGCAGCCCTGGGTTCCACGGTCCGCTCCTTCACGCGTTGTTCGAGTTCGGCAGCAACCAGTTGTTGCGCTCCAGCTGGAGCCAGAGAAACCCGAAACTCCCTATCCTTTACTTCCTTAGGAATGCCAATAATCATACTGCTCTCCTTTCTGTTTTTGATGGCGGCGCGAATGACCCAGACACAACACAAATCCGGTCGGAGGAACCAGTGGTGGTGGAAAGGTTATCCATGCGTACCATAAAAGAAGTTTTACGATTGAAGTGGGAGAAAAAGTTTTCCAACAAACAAGTTGCCCAGAGTTGCAACATTGCCCGCAGTACGGTCCGAGAGTATGTGGAACGCGCCCAGCGTGCCGGTCTGAGCTGGCCATTGGCGTCCGATCTCGATGACGGTCAACTGGAAGCCCTCCTGTTTTCATTCAGCCCAGTAGAATCTTCCGAGAAGTGGGTTCTTCCAGACATGGAGTATATCCACAAAGAGCTGACCCGCAAGTCGGTTACACTCCGTCTCCTGTGGCTGGAATACAGGCAGGCCAACCCGGACGGTTATCAATACAGTCAGTTTTGTTTTCATTATCATCAGTGGCGTGACAATCTGGGCGTCTGCCTTCGTCGACTACGGAGAAACCAGAGACGCTTATTGTCCCCTCGGGGATTGGGAGAAAAACCCTCGCCTTCAGGCGAAGACTTTAGTATGCTTGCAGTATGGAGCACTATAGGAAGTCGAGCCATACCGTCTACGACATCAAATATCGCATTGTTTGGATCACGAAATACCGCAAGCCGATTTTGCGCGCTGACATTGGCCAGAGAGTTCGGGAATTGATCCGTGAGATTTGCCGGGCAAACGATGTTGAAATCATCAAGGGGCATATTTCTCGTGATCATGTTCATATATTGGTGTCAGTGCCGCCGCATATTTCCGTCAGTCATGTGGTTCAGTAAGCAACAAAGTGTTGAGCCTCCCGTTGGTGACTTCAAAACTGAGGACGATCTTTAGTCGGCTTCCAGCCGACGCTAAAGCTACCGGCTTTAGCCGGTACGTAGTTTATTTTTGGCCACTTTGGAGGCCAGCAATTATACGTTTGTCTAGGCAAGTTTTTCTCAGGATCTTCCTTCCCGGATTGATGCCAATGCCCGGGCGCTCAGTTTCTTTGGGGGCGTCCCGGAGATCATTGTCCCCGACAACTTGAAGAAGGGCGCTACCAACCGGATATCAATCCCACCTATCACAAGTTGGCTTGCCACTACGTACCGTTATCATCCCTGCCCGTGCTTTCAAACCAAAGGATAAGGCCAAGGTGGAATCGGCGGTTCTCGTAGCAGAACGATGGATACTGGCGGCGCTCCGGAACCACACATTCTTCAGCATCGAGGAGTTGAACCGGGCCGTTGCCGAAAAGCTCCAGGAACTCAACAATCGCAAGCTCCAGAAGGTGGAAGGCAGCCGTAGGAGTCTTTACGAAAACATCGACCGTCCAGCCTTGAAGCCTCTTCCTTCCGCTCCCTATCAATATGCCGAGTGCAGGAAGTCCCGGGTCAGCGTCGACTACCATATTGAGGTCGAAGGCCAGTATTACAGCATACCCTATCAGCTTGTGAAAGAATAGGTTGAAGTATGGCTGAGGATCGCTACCTTGGAGCTATTGTTTAAAAACCGCCGTGTCGCCAGCCATGCGCGCTCCTGTCTGGGCATCGTCAGACTGGTAATGCGCTACTCTTCCGAGCGGGTGGAAGCTGCCTGCGGCCGAGCATTGCTCCTTAAAGCGTACAGCTACAAAAGCGTCGAATCGATCCTGAAAACAAATCTTGACCAGCAGGAGCTGACGGAATCCCACAGTCTCGAAAAACCAATCATCCACTACAACATCCGAGGTCGGGAATATTACCAGCAACAGGAGGACAACCATGCTTAATCAACAAACCATAAACAGCTTCATGAACTGAGATTGACGGCGGAGGCCTTTGCCGAACAGCTCAATCATCCGGACATGGACAGTCTTTCCTTCGCGGAAATTTTCGGCCTCATCGTGGATCGCCAATGGACCTGGCAGGAGAACAACCGGATGGATCGCTACCTGAAGAATGCCCGGCTGAAGCTCAATGCCTGCGTGGAGTATATCGACTACAAAACCCCACGCGGAATCGATCAGTCCGTCATGATGAACCTCATCTCTTGCGACTGGGTCCAGCGCCACCACAACATCATAATAACCGGCCCCACCGGAGCGGGAATAACCTTCCTCGCTTGCGCACTGACCAACAAGGCTTGCTGGGTAGGATACCGCGCCCCCTCTACATCCGCGCTCCCAAGTTCTCCTATCAGATGGCCCTGGCCAAGGGAGACGGAAGTTACGGCAAGACCATCAGCAAACTTACCAAGGCTCATGTCCTGGTGATTGACGATCTCGGTCTCGCGCCCATGACCGATACCGAACGGAGAGACCTCCTGGAGTTTGTCGAAGAGAGGTATGGTCATGCCTCCACCATCGTCACCAGTCAACTCCCTGTGGAACACTGGCATGAATAAATCGGCGATCCCACCATTGCCGATGCCATCCTCGACCGGCTCATTCACAATGCCCACAAAATAAATATGACTATGAAGGGAGGGTCACTAAGAAAAAAATATGCCAGTTTGTCCTGAAAAAGCATCTATGAGAAAGAGCTAAAAATCCAGCGTCGCTACGCTCCGACCAGGGGTGGCGGAATCATCTGGAACCACCTGGCGCTTTGCATCGCAACAGGGTGGCGACTTCCTTCGGAATCGAATGGCGGAATCACCGGAATAAGCACTGTATGAAGAGCCATGATTTTCAGTTTAATCGGATGACCAAAAATGCAGGGTCGTTGCTTCTTTATTCCCTTTTCGTAATTGATCTAGAGCAGTTCCCCCTCGGCTTTGAGCCCATCTACGGCGGCCGGATAAGCCGGGTTTTTATCTACCGTAATCACATATGGGAATCCGTTTTGTTCCAGATCCATTTCCGGGGTGCCACCACCGCTACTTTCGGCTCTTCCAGAGCGCCACCAACTCCCTTGTTCAATCACCCAAAACCTTCTTGACCTGGCCGATCTTTTCCTGAACTTTTCCGGCTATCTTTTCGCCAGTACCCTCAGCTTCCAGATCAGGGTTATCGCTGACTTTCCCAGCGACCTCTTTGATCTTACCCTTCACTTCGTGAAACTTTCCTTCTGCTTGGTCCTTCGTACTTGATTTCATGGTATTCTCTCCTTTCTTTCATAAGCTTTTCTGAAGAAGTGGTATTTCATGACCACCCACAACCGCCTGGAACCTTGCAGAGAGGCCCCGCATCGGCATCCTTTTATTTAAACGGATCTCCCCCCTGAATAACCTGGAGAAAGAGCGGGTATGGCAAAACTGGACAGGTGCATAAGTGGGAGGATTGTTCTATA
>DYRD01000004.1:0-24678 GCA_020718905.1 Syntrophus aciditrophicus
TCATGAACCAAGGGCAATTTCCCACTTATAAAAACCTGTATCCTGTCCAAACAACTCCCACCACCTCTAGGTTTGCAAACCCCTGCGGTGTCATCAAACCGATAAAGTCATCAAAGACACCCCACTGACTGTGCACCTCGGGATTGGGATCAGGAAACTCATATCCTAAGGCATTCCCGGCAAAATGAGCCAGGTCGACAACTTCGATAGGAACATTTTTCTTTTTTGCGGAAACGCGTAACTGCACTTCGCAACAGGGACAAAGGGCCAGCACTTTTTGCGCCCCTGTCTTTACCGCTTCATCAAGCCTGGTTTTACCAATATCCGCGGCTACCGGTGGTTCTTTAATTAAGGTCAACACGCTGCCACAGCAATGGGCATGCTCTCGATTGTGTTCCATTTCCACAAATTTAACATTCGGGATAGCTTTGATTAGATCACGCGGCGCATCGTAGACGCCGGAGGCACGACCGATATGGCAGGAGTCATGCCAGGTTACTGTTATGGGCTGGACATCATTCTGAGGGAAAACAAACCCCCCCGATTTTATTTTTTCGGCGATAATTTCCGTGTAATGTTTTGCCCGGAAGTTAAAGTCAAGCCCTTCTTTTTTCGCCCAAGCCGGATAGACATTGCGCCACATCATATCGCAGGCCGGACAGGACGCGACAATGGTATCAGCGCCACAATTACGGGCGACCTCAATATTCTTTTTCATTGTTTCCACGAAGAGTTCCCATTTGCCCGCCACCAGCATCGGTGTGCCACAGCAATTCTCGTGATTGCCGGCATAAACAAAATCAACCCCGGCCTTATCAAGGAGACGGACTGTGGCCATGGCGATATCGTGCTCGACATAGCTCGCCGTACAACCGGCAAAATACAAAATAGCTGCTTAGCGCCCGGGGCCGTGTTTTTCTTTTAAATCTTCAGGAAACCAGTCAGACCGGTTTTTCCGGTAGCCCGCCCAGATATTTCCCTGGGTGCGTAGGGCTTCCGCCATCATTTCAAATGGCGGGAAAGTCATGCGCTTTTGTTCTTCAATGAGCATGCCCCGCAGCTTCATCCACGAAGGTTCAATTGGCAGGGCAGTTGAACAGCGCAGGTTACATAGCTCGCAGGTGGTGCAGACTAAAAAAGTATCCACTTGTACCTGATTCATTTCTGCGCGGCCTTCCAGATATTCCCGCAGCCAATACCATTTGCCGCGCGGGCTCTGGCTTTCCCAGCCGCGCCCGTAAAATTGATCGCATTCTTCCACGCAATAACCACACTGCGAACAGCTATAGGCATACCACGCCACATCCGGCGGAATGTCACGCAGTGGATAGCTGGGCCGTTCGCCAATTTTGATAGTAACATAATTGCCCAGAGGCCGACTTAAAGGCTCCAATGCACTGCTCAGAGACATCACCGCATCCAGAAGGCCATAGCCAATGACCTTCCCGGGATTGAAAATTCCTTTAATATCAATCTTATTTTTAAACGCTTTGAGTCTGGCTAAACGTTCCGGTCCAAACACTTTTTCCGCCTTGTTTTTGAAATACAAGCCGGTAGCATAAGCCCGCCCGCCGTATTTTTCGGCGATATTCATGACGGATAGAGAAAGGCTGAAAACAAAATTGTAGCTGAACCGCCGCTGATCAGCGGGGATAAAACCTAAAATAACAACTTCCGGCTGACCATCTTTACTTTTACGGATAACCGTCCCTTCTTTAACAACCGGCTGATTAATCTTTGTTTCCACCTCCTCCATAAAGTTGCCTAAATGGGCAAGCGGTATAACAACTTCCGCCGGAACGAGACTGGGGCAAAGACGCTTAACAACCATCAATTTGAAGCGGTTTTCCCATTCATGTTCGGCAATTCTGTCACTTAATATTTCGCCCTGGCATTGATGTAATATATCCATCAAAAGGGGGATAATTCGTGATTGATCTTTGGTGCGGAAAGCAAGTGTCGCAATATAAGCTGCGGGCAAGAGGACCTTTTCCTCAGCGGGATGGCCATTGTGTTCCCTTAACGGTGCACGGTTCTTCAAGTCGGCCATGCACGGATTAATAAAAACGAGCGACCATAGCGGCAGCTCAGCTTTTACAATATCTTCAACTATTCTTTGGAGATCACGGGCAGCCGGGCAGCCAACGGCAACAATCTTCAACTCTTCTTTGGGCTGGACTTGCATGGTCAAGTCAATGATGAATCCCGTAGTGCCTGCGGCGTCCGCGATCAGATCCAGATCGTCGCCGGTAAAAACACGCAGGGAGCCGTCGGGTAACACCACCCGTGCGGAAACAACATTTTCGCAAAACCACCCGGCTTCATAGGACCCGAAGCCGGCGCCACCCTGTGCCAGCCAGCCACCGACTGTCGAACCGGGATAACTGGAGGGATAAAGTTTCACTGTCAAGCCGCGTTCGGCTAAAGCCGCATCAACTTTTTCCCAAACAATACCCGCCTGACAGGTGACAGTCAGTGCATTTTCATGAATGGAGACAACATTATTTAGTCTGAAGAAGTCAATTACAATGCCGTTTTTAGTAGGTATCTCTCCCCCGTAACCGGACGAAGCCTTCGCTCGCGGTGTTAAGGCGACATTGTTTTTATACGCCCATTGAACAAGCTGAATTAGTTCTTCTGCGCTTTGCGGCTGCACAATGGCATCGGGTAATGTAGCGCCGAGTAATGGTTTTATTAACGAGGGAATGGCGCCGATATAGTGACCGTAGAGCCTGCGTTCCATTTTGTCGAAGTTGACACGCCTGCCGAACTTTTCTATGAGGTATACTTCTTGATTATTTTTCATACCCGCCCCTCCTGTTTATTCAATTTTCGCGTGCAATATTCATGATGAATTAAACGAAATCATTTTTCGGTTCATGAAAAACTTCTGAATCTCCTCATTTTACTGCATCGAAGGCCTTCTTCAAGGGTCCCTCAACGGCCGCTGCTATTTCTTTAAGTTCCATGCTATCAATCATTTGCATGGCAGCCGTCGGCCGTATCACAGAAAGCACCGTCTTGTTGCCCTTTTCATAAACAATCACGTTACACGGAAGCATGAGCCCGATGTTTTCCTCGGCAAGGATCGCTTTGTATGCATTCGGGGGATTGCAGGCACCAAGAACAATGTACTTTCCCATATCAATATTCAGCTTTTCCTTCATTTTTTTCCTTAACAGCGATTTCTGTCAGCACCCCGAATCCTTCTTTTTTCAGTGCTTCTCTGGCGAGTTCAACAACTGTCTCATAAGGGATATCCAACTCCTTGGTGAAACCATAATGGATCATGTATATTCTCCTTCCTAAATTATTTTTACCATGGAGGCAGCGAAGCAGTGCTGATTCATGCTCGCAATACCATTTTTTAACAAGCTTGAAAGCCAATCCGGAAATCGACTTGTTCCTCAAAGGGCATGGGCAGAGATGGCCCTACGGGTGCATGTATTCATGAATTGCTGATAAGGCATTGCTTTTTCAAGATGGGAGGATAGCAATCCCATTTCATGGAAGCAGGTATCCTTCCGTCACGTCAGTGTGCCCATGCCCCAGCAACTTATGACCCAGGTTAAATAATTGCGACGTAAATGGCCATCGGTCATATCCTGATTTACAGGTTCGATAATCCTCATGACGGGCCGTTGAAAAGGCTGAGCCGTGCAGCCGGGTGCAATGACAAACATCATGGAGATCATACCCACAAGTGGCTTGCCAACAAGTTAAAAAAATAGAAGGATGGATCAGCTGATAGTAGCAAGAAGCAAAAAAGGATGGAGCGATTCGTTATGGCCTCAATATTTTGGGGGATACTTTGACGGGAGGTGGACAGTTTAATCGGCTGACCGGTCCGGTTTTGGCAGCGGATCGAGTTTCATGTTGCGTCACCCCTTTTCAAAGGGGTTGAGGATCATCTTCCCGAAGCGGGCGTAGCGGTCATCGAGGAAGCCCGAAAGGCCGATGGTCATCCTTTCGCGGCCTGCCGCCGGCTCTGCCTGATACGTCCTGAAGAGCCGATCCCACCAGGAGAGGTTAAAACCGTAATTGTGGTTGGACTCCTGACGGAGTCAGGAGTGGTGGACGAGATGCATGTCGGGGGTGACCACGATTTTGCGAAGGCGATCGTCCATCCGTGCCGGGATGCGGTAGTTCCCGTGGTTGAACATGGCCATGCCGTTGAGGAGGATCTCGAATACGAAAACGGCGACGGCGGGCGGTCCGAAGACGGCCACCGCGGCCATTTTGATAAGCAGGGAGATGACAATTTCCAGCGGATGAAAGCGCAATGCCGTGGTGAGATCGAGGTCCATATCCGTGTGGTGCATCCGGTGTAGCCGCCAGAATAGATTGATCCGATGAAAGAGGAAGTGCTGGGCGTAGATAGTCAGGTCGAAGACCAGCAGACTTAAGAGGATGGCAACCGTTGGCGGCATGGGGACCATGTTCAACAGTCCCCAGCCTTCTTGAGCCCAGAGGGCGGCCATGCCGACGGGAAGGATGGGGAAGAGCAGACGCGGCAAAATTCCGTTCACAAGTTGAACGGAAAGGTTACCGAACCAGCGTACCGGTCTGTTGACGATCAGGGGGCGGCGGGGGGGCAGCGCTTTCCAGGATGGTGATGACCAGGAAGATGACCAGGAAGCACCCGCTACGGATGGTGGTTTCATGGGGGACGAAACTCGACAGAAGGTTTGCAGCCGGGAAGATCATCGGTATTGCTCGCTAAAATATGTGAGTAAAGGCAACGGGCAAATACGATTCATAATGCTTTATGCCCGGTCATCGGGCAGTGTACAGGCCCTTCCCTTGAGGTTGAACAGGAACTTGAGGATACCTTTCGTCCGCTCGCTGAACAGTTTATCGGCAAAGACCCGTCCCGCAACGCGTTTGGAAATCTCCGACAGGGTCGGATAAACATGCACGGCCCCGGCCATGGTGGAAAGCTTCACGCCGCCATTCACGGCCATGATCCATTCGTGGATCAACTCCCCGGCGTGGGCGCCGATGATCTGACAGCCCCGCAGTCTGTCTTTAGGATCCAGAAGCATCTTGATCTTGCCGACGGCCTCGCCTGCGGTCAGGGCGCGGTCGTTATCCGCAAACGATTCCTCAAAAATTCGATATTACAATTCTTCCTTCCGGGCCCGCTTTTCGTTGTAACCGATACTGGCCACTTCCGGGTCCGTATAGGTACACCAGCCGATTTTTCCGTAATCCCCTTTCCTCGGAAGATGGAGGACCGCATTCGTGAGGGCAATACCGGCTTCGTATCCGGCCACATGGGTAAAAGGCAACCGACCGTTTACGTCACCGCAGGCATAGATATGGGAGATATTGGTTCTCATGCGGGCATCCGTCGGGACGCCCCGCGGCGTAAAGACGACACCGGCCCTGGCAAGTTCAAGATCGCCGGTATTGGGTTGCCCGCCTGTGGATAAAAACAGGGCATCCCCTTCGATAATCGCCGGTTGGCCTTCGCCGGCTACCGGGGCTACCGTCAACAGGATCGCCGATCCTTTCGATTCGACCTTGAGGGCCTTCGTTCCCGTATGGATTGTGACCCCTTCCGCTATGAGGCGGGCTTTCAATATTTCCACCATGTCCGTATCTTCCGGCCCCAGAATCTGTTCCATAAATTCAACGATTATTACTTGGGACCCCAGGCGGGCAAAGGACTGCGCAATTTCCAGTCCGATCGGCCCGCCGCCGAGAACGATCAGACGGCCGGGCCGGGTCCGCTGCGAGAAAACCGTTTCATTGGTCCAGTAAGAAACACCCGCCAGGCCGTCGATGGGGGGGACAACCGGTCGTGAACCCGTGGCGATGATCCAGCTTTTTGCAGAAATCCGTTTGCCGTCAAGATCGACGACATGTTCGTCGGCAAAGGAGGGGCTTCCGAATTGCACCGCCGCCCCCAGGCCGCAGAACCGCTCCGGGGAATCATGATGCTGAATCGTGTCGATAACGGTCTGTACCCGCGCCATGACGGCGCCCAGATCCACCGGAGGTAACGACAATGGGGGCAGGCCGAATTCCGCCGCGCGCCTTGCCAGCGCCCACACGCCCGCCGTATGGATCAGGGTTTTTGACGGCACGCATCCGCAATGAAGACAGTCGCCGCCCCCGATGATTCCGAGATCAGAGTCGTAGTTTGACATGTATACCCCCTTATGCCGTCAACACTAACTTCATCCATAGCACAATTATTGATGGAAAGAACATCATTGATTACCGTGGGTTGCCGAGGGGTGACGTCCGGTGTGGAAGGAAAGGAGGAAAGCGAGGAGGCTGAAAAAAGCGCCGACGATGAAAGCGCATTGAAAGGCTCCGGACACGGAGGGCAAATAAGGGCGAATGGCTTCCGGAGTCAGGCTCATGCTCGACATACCGGCGGGCAGGGACTGAGAAAAAGCCCCTTCAAACAGACAGACCCCAAGTACCATCCCCACGTTCATCGTATTCGTATATATTGCCGAGGCCGTTCCCTGGCTTCCCTCCGGGGCCAGCGACATGACCAGATGGTTGTTGGCCGGGAAGAACAGGGCGTAGGAAACAGCCAAAAGGACAAGATAGAGCACCGCCGGAAACAGTCCGGGCAACGGGATGGCCATAGCAAAGACGAGACAGGAAACGAAAGCCAGGAACATGGCGACGGTGCAGAGTCGACGGGGATTGATGCGGTCGGAGAGCCTCCCGGCAAAAGGACCGATGGGCATATACACTACCGAATAGATCATCACCACCGCCCCGACATGTTCAGGGCCCAAGCCTTTAATAAGTTCCAGGTAAAAGGGGATAAGAAAGTTGCCCCCCGCCAGGAGCATCAGGGCGACCAGAGTGGTAAGGATTGCAAAAGAGAAATCCCGGTTGTGGAAGACCCTCAGGTTAAGGATGGGGTCGCGGCTGTTTCGTTCCCGGAGATAGAAGGCAAACAAGGTTACTCCGGCAACGGCTAAGGCGGCCAGGATGAGACCGGACTGCCATCCGGCGTCGTCTCCGCGGCTCAGGGCGAAGACGAGGGCGGTAAAACCAATGAAGCTCAGAATGGACCCGGAAACGTCAAAAGGCCGTCCCGCGGTGAGGGACGGGTGGTTTTGGTCCGCCGGCAGATGTCTTGTCACGATCACAATAGCTGCAATTCCCACGGGTACATTGATCAGAAAGATCCAGTGCCAGGTAAGATAGCCGGTAATGAGACCGCCGAGAGGAGCCCCGACCATGATCCCCAGAGAGTTGGCTAAAGAGCAGATCCCAAAGGCCCAGCCGGCAATGTTCACAGGAAGGTAATGAGGGATGCTGGCCATACCGCTCGTAATCATCATGGCACCGCCGGCCCCCTGAACGCCGCGGGACGCGTCTAAAAGGTAGATCGTGGGCGAGAGCCCGCAAAGGAGCGAGCCCAGGGTAAATAATCCGTACCCCCAGACAAAGATTTTCTTTAAACCGATCTTGTCGACCAATTTTCCGAAGATCAGGGTACTGCCAGTCATGATCAGGAGATAGGAGAGAATTACCCACGACACCTCACTCGTTCCGACCTGGAAATAACGGGCGAGGGTAGGCAGAGAAATAACAACGATATAGCCGTCCAGGCGGACCATGAAAACGGCAAAAGCGACGCTGAAAACGATCCATAGGAACCGCTTTCTTGCTTCGGGGTCGGTGGCGGCAGGGGAGGTATCCATGCTCAGGAGCCGACGATTACCTTCACAAAGACTTTCCGTGTCCGGGGTCCGTCAAACTCGCAGAAAAATATGGACTGCCAGGTGCCGAGGACCGGTTGGCCGCCCTCAATCAGGACGGTTTCCGACGCCCCCAGCAGGGAGGCCTTGACATGGGCTGCCGAGTTGCCTTCTCCATGCCGGTAGGGGCCGTGCCGGGGTATCAACCTGTCCAGGATGCTGATGATGTCTTTGGGGACATCGGGATCGGCGTTTTCATTGATTGTCACCGCCGCGGTGGTGTGGGGAACAAAGACATGGCAAATACCGCTCTCGATACGGGACTCGCGAATAATGTCGTGTATTTGTCTTGTAATATCGATCATTTCAAACCGTGCGGAGGTTTTAATGGAAAAAGACTTCATGTCATCTCCTCTCATTTGAGTACTTATGGCAACAATCAGCTTAGATGTCAATAAGCAAGGGAATGTCTGTAAGTCAGTCTGACCCTATCGGAAAAAAGCTTTGCGTCCAGCCTTGATTTAAGCTACAAAAAAAAACGTGAAGGAATTGCTGGAGACTTATTTTAACTATCTGGCTGTGGAGAAAAGGGCTTCCCGCCATACCCTGGAGGCGTATAGCCGGGATCTCCTCTGTTTTTCCCTTTTCATGGCGGGGCGGGAAAGAGAAGGGGCGGAAACGGTCACCCCTGAGGATGTGATGGCTTTTATATCCGATCTCAGGGGCGGCGGGCTGTCGGCAAATTCCGTGAACCGATCCCTTGCGGCCATCTGCGGTTTTTACAAATTTCTCCTGAAACAGGGTTATGCGGTGGTGAGCCCCGTTGACCGTCTTGTCCAGGGAAAGACATGGATGCGCCTTCCCGATGTTCTCAGTCCTCAGGACATGAACCGCTTGCTGGCACAGCCGGACCTGTCACATCCGGCCTTCATCCGGGATGCGGCGATCCTCGAATTGATGTACGCGGCGGGATTGCGGGTTTCGGAACTGGTTAATCTGACCATGAACAGCATCAACTGGCAGGCAGGTTATGTCGTCGTGATGGGGAAGGGGAGGAAGGAAAGGATTGTCCCGGTGGGGAGACCCTCATACGACCTGCTGAGGCGCTATGTGGAGGAAGGGAGAAACGGTCTTATCAAGGGCAAGTCCACGAATTTCCTGTTTTTAAATAAATCGGGAAGGCTTTTCAGCAGACAGGGATTGTGGAAGCTGGTCAAGAAGTATGCCCGCCTAGCCGGTCTGGACGACAATGTCCATCCCCACACCTTTCGCCATACCTTTGCCACCCATCTCCTCGAGGGGGGAGCTGATTTGAGGGCGGTACAGGTCATGCTGGGTCATGCCGACATCTCAACGACCCAGATCTACACCCATGTGACCAGAGAGAGACTGAAGGCCGTTCATAAAAAATATCATCCGAGAAGTTGAGATCGATGGAAACAGACTTTATTCGCAAAAGAAAAAAACCTGCCGATTACGGAAGATACAAGCACTGGGCCCTTGCCCTGTCCGCCCTGGCGGGAATCATGGTGGTTCTGGCGGGCGTGGTGTGGGGACTGGCAACCGTCTTTCCCCAGCGCTTCAGTTCTCTTTCCCTGGGCTGGGTGAGGGCACATAATTTTGTCGCTTTTACGATTCTTGGCAAGGAGCCGCAATTTTATTACCTGGATATCGAAAAAAACGGGAAGGTCTACCGTCTCACTCCCGCGGATTTTTTCGAGATTACCTACAAGGACGAATTCATCATTACCGGCGTGACGTCCGACGATCTGCGGGGAAAGGGAATTACCGTTGATGTTGACGGAACGGGAAGGGGCAATGATTTCCAGGTCCTCATGAAGGGGATAGAATTTGTCGACCGGGTAATGAAACAGGAGCTGAGAGCAAACACCGAACCTGCAGGCGGGGATTATCGTATTCATGTCCGGCATCTGAAGAGAGAAATCGGGACAATTCCTCTGAAAGTAACCGTTATGCCCCAAGATTGGCTGCGGTATGCCCAGGGGTCGAAAAGTGAAAGACAGCAGATTGATTATCTCAAGCGGGCCATCGCCGCAAATCCGGGAGATACGGGGATTAGAAAAGTTTTGGCCGGCATTTATTTTCGCCTCGGTATGATTCGGGAGGCCGGCGAAGAATATCAGGCCGTATTGAAAGCGAAGCCCGACGATGCGGCGGCCTTGAAGGAATTGGCCCGCTGTTATCAAAGCCAGAAGAATTATGAACAAGCGATCGGGGTTTATCGGCGGTTGCTCATCGTACAGCCCCACGATCCGACCGTTTATGCAAGCCTGGGCATGACCTATGCGGCCACGAACTCTTGGTCTAAAGCTGCGGCTGCTTATCAGCAGGCCCTCCAGATCAATCCGGAGGACGGAAACGTTCACTTCAAGCTGGGCCAGGTCTACGAGGCGACGAATAAAAGAAAAGAAGCCATTGCGGAATACCAGATCGCCCTGAATAAAAATCCCGCCGCAGATGAAATCGTCCTTGCCTTAGCCAATGTCAACCTTAAAGCCGGACAACAGGACGAGGCGATTAAATGGTACAAGGAAGTGCTCAAGAGGCAGCCCCGTAACGCCACGGCTTACGCCAATCTGGGTCTGGCTTACGGCAATAAGGGCATTCCTGCCCAGGAAATGGAACAGTACCGGAAAGCGCTGAACCTGCATCCAAAAGATCCGGTTATTCAGTATAACCTCGCGGCAGCGCTGGAAAAATCGGGAAAGACCCAGCAAGCGGCCGCCCACTATCGCAAGGCTCTTGAAATCAATCCTGATGATGCCGATGCGGCCATGAGACTTGCCGATTTGGAAATGAAAAATAAAAGTTACGATCAGGCGATCAAACTCTATGAAAAAGCCCTGCCCAAAATAAAGAATAAGGCTCCCGTATATGCGAATCTTGGTTTTGCTTACGGGGAGGTAAAGGTTTATAAAACGTCGGCGGACAGATATGAAAAAGCCCTGAAGGCCGGTTCACGAGATCCGCAGATTTACTATAACCTTGCTTTGACGTACACTAAAATGGGAAAGAGGAAAGAGTCCACCGCGAATTTCGAAAAGTATGCGGCGACCCATCCTGCCGAGAATGTGTTGGATGGTCTTGCTGAATCGTATATGCGCGAAAAGAGATACGATGATGCGATCAGAGTGTCAAAAAAACTTTTGGCCTCAACCAAGAAGAAGGCGGCCCCTTATGCCATTCTGGGTCGGGCCTATGGTGCCAAGGGAGATGTGGACAAGGCGATTGAAATGTACCGGTTGTCCTTGCGCTACGATGCCGAAGACGACGCCGTTTATGCAGGTCTAGGGGAGGCCTATGAAAAGAAGGGGCTGTCACAGGAGGCCCTCAACGCCTATCAAAAGGCATATGAGCTCAATCCCGAATCGACCCGGGCGGCAAGAAGGATCCCCGCCCTGAAGATCAAGATCATGCAGGATAAACATCAGACCGATTCATGAGCGCCTGATAGTAAAAATGAAAGGGAACAGATGAAAAGCATCCAGGTAGGCGAGGCGGTGATCGGCGGAAGCAACCCCTTTGTTCTGATTGCCGGTCCCTGTGTGATCGAGGAAGAGGAAGAGACGCGGGATATAGCCGGATTCCTCAAAGAGCTGACGGACCGGCTGAATATCCCCTTCATCTTCAAGGCCTCTTATGATAAGGCCAACCGGACCTCGCTGAGAGGGTACCGAGGGCCGGGAGTGCTCCGGGGACTGGAGATCCTGGCCAGGATCAAAAGGGATTTCCAGGTATCTATCCTGTCCGATGTCCATCGTTTTGAGGAAATTGAGCGTGCGGCCGAGGTCCTCGATGTGATGCAGGTTCCTGCTTTCCTCTGCCGACAGACGGACTTTATTATGGAAATGGCAAAGAAGGCCAGGGTTATCAACATTAAGAAGGGGCAGTTTCTCGCCCCCTGGGATGTGAAAAACATCATCGAAAAAATCGAGGCGGCAGGCATGGCAGGCATCATGATCACGGAGCGGGGCGTCTCATTCGGGTACAACAACCTCGTCGCGGACATGAGGTCGCTGCCGATTATGAGGGCCTCTGGATACCCGGTCATTTTTGATGCCACCCACAGTGTGCAGTTGCCCGGGGGGATGGGAACGGCTTCCGGCGGGCACCGGGAGATGATTCCCTTCCTGGCGAGGGCCGCTGTGGCCACGGGAGTGGACGGACTTTTTTTTGAGGTTCATCCCCATCCCGACGCCGCCCTTTGCGACGGCCCCAACTCCCTGGGCCTGGCGGATCTTGATAAGCTCCTGAAGGTGCTGATGCAAATTGATCACTTAGTTAAGACAGACGGAACATTATGATTAATCACATACCCGCAATCCTCATCGAAAAAATCCAACCGATTCGTCTCCTGATCCTGGATGTGGACGGCGTCTTGACGGATGGTCGGATTGTGATGAATGACCTGGGCCAGGAAAGCAAATTTTTTGATGTGAAGGATGGACACGGTTTGAAGGTCCTCGTACGTTGCGGTATTGACGTGGCCTGGATCACGGGTCGGAAATCGCTGGTTGTTGAGCATCGCGCCAGAGATCTGGGGGTCCAGGAGGTTCATCAGTTGATATGGGATAAGGTGGAGGTATACGAGGGGGTCCTGGAAAGAAGAAAACTTACGGCCCGGGAAGTGGCTTATATGGGCGACGACATTGTGGATATTCCTCTCTTGAATAGGGTTGGATTTGCGGTGACAGTCAATGACGCCGTCGATGAGGCGAAACAGGTTGCCGATTATGTGACCCGGAGAGACGGTGGCCGGGGAGCCGTCCGTGAGGTCTGCGATCTCCTCCTCAAGGGGCAGGGCAAATGGGACCGCATGATGGAGAGGTATTTCTCCTGAAATGAAAAAGCCTGTCCTCGTAACCGTGGCGCTGATCATTGTTGCGATTGTCGCCATATTGCTCTTCCTCTGGGAACAGGGAAAAGAAGCCGGGAAAAATATTCTCAAGGTACTGCCGGATAATGTCGATGTTCAGGTGCGGGACGTTCTTTATACGGACGTATCCGCAGACGGTTCAAAGTGGGAAATAACAGCAAAAACAGTTACCTTCGTACGGAAGGAAAATCTCGCCCTCTTTGATCAGGTGGTCGTGAAAATGAACCCCGCCGATGGCAGGACATTTATCATGACCGGGGGAAAAGGCCGTTTCTGGACGGTGACAAAAGACCTGGATGTGACGGGAGATGTTGTGATAAGCTCCGATAAGGGGGATCGGATAACGATGGATGTTCTTCGTTATTCCGACCGGGACAAAATGCTGTCCACGGATTCCGATGTGACCCTGGATAATGACACCACAAGACTGAAGGGAAAGGGCATGCGGATTGATATCAACAAGCGGCATATCCTGATCATGTCCCACGTGAATGCAGTGATCAAAGCAAAGAAATAGGAAGACTCATGATAAAAAGCTATCGTAATAATAAAGTAGAGATCATTTTGCTGGCCCTCTGTGTGGCCATGTTAATCGTGTTGCAAGCGGTGGCGAAGGAGCCCGATTCCGCTCCTCCCGCACCGTCTGTCACCACCCCGTCTGTTACTACGCAGTCCGCCCCCATAAAGCCTGCCCCGACACAACAGGCCGCATCCAAAAAGGCCGGCCCCAAGAAGGCTGCATCCAAAGAGCCCGTTCATATTACCTCTGATACCCTGGAGGCTTTTAACGATGAGCGTTTGATCGTATTTTCGGGGAATGCCGTCGCCGTCCAGGGCGATAAGGTAATCCGATCGAACAAGCTCCTCGTCTATTATAAGAAGGGTGCCGATGAAGGCAAGGACTCGGCAGCGGCTAACATCGGCCAGGGGGGGGATCTGGACCGGATCGAGGCAAAAGGACCGGTGCGGATCACCCAACTCAAAAAGATCGTCACCGGCGATGAGGCCGTCTATTACCAGGATGATCAAAAGATCGTCGTTTTCGGCAATGCCGTGATGCGTGAGGGACCCAATATCGTCAAAGGCGACCGGATTACGGTTCTCCTCGATGAAAACCGGGGGATTGTGGAAGCTCCGGAAAATAAACGCGTGAGCGCCACGATTTATCCGGCTGAAGACGGCAAAAAAAAGAAGTAAGGCGATACTGATGGATATGGGGCAACTTGCGGGAAAAGGGCTTGTGAAGATTTATGGGGGGCGGAAGGTTGTCAACGATATCGATATCAATATCTTCCCCGGGGAAGTGGTCGGGCTCCTCGGCCCGAACGGCGCCGGCAAGACGACAACCTTTTATATGATTGTCGGATTGATCCGTCCCGACGGCGGCAGCATCTTCCTCAATGGAGAAGACATCAGCCGGTATCCCATGTATCTGCGGGCAAAAAAGGGGCTTAACTATCTGCCCCAGGAACCGTCAATTTTCCGCAAGCTGACCGTTTCCGAAAATATCCTGGCCATACTCGAGACCCTGGATTTGGATTCCCGGCAGAGAAAAGAGCGATTGGAGTCCTTGCTTGGCGAACTGGATCTGACCGGCCTTGCCGATAACCCGGCCTATTCCCTGTCCGGAGGCGAACGGCGGCGCGTGGAAATTACGAGGGCCCTTGTCACTTCGCCCAAATACATTCTTCTGGACGAACCTTTTGCCGGCATCGACCCACTTGCAGTTGCAGATATTCAAAAGATCATATATAAACTGAAAGAGAAGGGCATCGGAGTGATTATCTCCGATCATAATGTTCGGGAAACCCTTTCCGTATGTGATCGCGCGTATATAGTGAACGAAGGTAGCGTTCTGGTAGAAGGAGATCCTGATACGATTGCCTCCTGTGAGCTTGCCAAGAAGTTTTATTTCGGTGAAGACTTTTGTCTTTGAGGATTCATATATATGGCCTTTGAACTGAAACAGAGTCTGAAACTTTCCCAGCAATTGATCATGACGCCGCAGCTTCAGCAGGCGATCAAGCTCCTGCAGCTTTCGAGGCTGGAGATGGTGGACATGATCAATCAGGAGATGGAGGAGAACCCCCTCCTCGAGGAAATCTCCGGCAGCGAGGAAATTGCCGAAGAAGGCCTCGCAGAAAACGATACCTTGAGGACCCTGAAGACCGAGGAGATCAAGTCCGTCGATCATGCCATCGAAGTAACGGGAGAAGGGGACGGCCGGGAGGATTTTGACTGGAACAACTATCTGGAAGACTACGGTCCCATGGGGGTAACGTATCAACGGGCCGACGAAGAGTGTGCTTCGTGGGATAATCTGCTGACCAGGACCCTGTCTTTGTCAGACCACCTCATGTGGCAATTGAAATTCCTGCCCTTGACGGAAGCCGAGATGCGAGTAGGGGAACAGATTGTCGGCAACCTGGATCAAAATGGGTATCTCCAGGCGACGGTTGAAGAAATTTCCGTGCAGGAGCATGTTGAAATCAATGTCGTGGAATCGGTACTAAAACAGGTTCAGTCCTTCGATCCTCCCGGGATAGCCGCCCGAGACCTCATGGAATGCTTATTGATTCAAGCGCGTCTCCTCGGAGAGGCTAATCTGCTCGTAGAAAAAATAATCCGTGATCATCTGAGAGACCTGGAAACCAAAAATTATACCCGCATCGCCAAAAAATTGAAAGTTACCATCGATGATGTATTACAGGCCGTCATGGTGATCAGCAACATGGACCCGAAACCGGGGAGTATTTATCAGGAGGAGAAGGTACAGACGGTCATTCCTGATGTATTTGTTTACAAATCCGGCGATGAATGCAAGATTATCCTGAACGACGACGGTATGCCAAGGCTGAGAATAAGTAATTTTTACAAGGAAATCATGGCGGGCGTCGATGGCGGCAAAGATGCCGAAACGGGGAAAAAATACATCAAGGACAGAGTCCAGTCCGCGACCTGGCTCATCAAGAGCATTCAGCAGCGCCAAAAGACGATCTACCGGGTGGCGGAAAGCATCATAAATTATCAGCGAAATTTCTTCGATAAAGGGATTAATTATTTACGGCCCCTGGTGCTGAGAGACATTGCTCTGGATGTTGAGATGCATGAATCGACCATCAGCAGGGTTGTCACCAATAAATATATGCAAACCCCCGCCGGCCTATTTGAGTTGAAATATTTTTTCAGCAGTGGAATTTCAAAAAACGACGGCGGGGAAAATATCGCGTCCAAAAGCGTCAAGGAAGAAATAAAGAAAGTAATTGGCGAGGAAGATCATAAAAGCCCCTTGAGCGATAGCGAAATAGTCGAACTCCTGGCGTCGTCGGGTATCAATATTGCCCGGCGTACTGTTGCTAAGTATAGGGAAATGATGCATATCCTGCCATCATCACGAAGGAAGAAATATTTTTAACTACAAAAAAGTCATTGACTTTTGACTGCGATGTCAATATAGCATAAAAACTTTTACAAGTAAAAATCCATGGGGAGGAAAACTATGAAGATCTCTGTGACCTTCAGAAATACCGAGGGTGAAGAATGGTTCAAAAATTATGTGGAAGAAAAACTTGGTAAACTGAAAAAATATATCGATCACCCGGTTGATGCGAGAGTGGTACTGTCTGTTGAAAAATTCCGGAATGTAGCCGAGATCAATCTTATGGACAATGGTATGAATGTGAATGCGAGGGAAGAGGCCAAGGAAATGGCGCTCGCAATTGACGAGGCAGTGGAAAAAATCGAAAGACAATTGAAAAAGCACCGCGAGAAGATGCGCGTTCACAAGGGCGGCGGGGCGAAGACGGGAGACGACCAGTTTGCGAAATCTTCCGAGACGGATGGAGAGGATGGCAGCGAGGCCAGGATTGTAGAAACCAGAAAGATCATTCTGAAACCGATGTCCCATGACGATGCGATCATGGAACTGGAGGCGTCCAAGAATATCTTCATCATATTTCGTGATGCGTCAACGGAGAGCGTTGCGGTCATATATCGTCGCGATGACGGCAACTACGTACTTGTTGAAACAAAAAGTTAAGTTTCAGGAAAGATTAGATGATAATTGCCGAGGTTTTGAAAAAGGAATTTATTATTGAACAATTGACATCCCGAACCAAAGGGGATGTTCTTCAGGAATTGGCCGACGTCATTTTAAGTGAACACCCTGATTATCACCCGGGGGAAGCTGCTAAGATCCTAATGGAAAGGGAAAAATTAGGGAGCACGGGAATCGGCGACGGCATCGCCATCCCCCATGGGAAACTTAATATTATAGATGCCTTGGCTGTTTCTTTCGGGCGCAGCCGGGAAGGTGTCAATTTCAACGCCATGGACGGAAAGCCGGCACATCTTTTTCCCCTCCTCCTGGCGCCGGAGAATGCCGCCGGTCAGCATTTGAAGATGCTCGCCAAACTACTCCCGGATGCTCAAAGATGCGACATTCCGCAAAAACCTTCTTGAAGCCCCGTCCCGGGAAGAACTGTACCGCATCATCATCGATAAGGATGATACTTGTTGAGGGACGACTTTTCAGCAAGCTTTACATCGTAAAACCTGTCCTGTATTGTCCCATTTAATATCATGAAAAGAGAGAGCATTGAAGCAGGAGCCAACATTCACGGGTGTCTGGTACAATGGGAAGGAACGGGCATCCTCCTGACGGGGGACAGCGGGGTCGGCAAAACGATCTGCGCCCTGGAGATTTCAAGAAGGGGAGGGGCCTGGGTCGCCGATGATATTGCCGTTCTGAGCCGCCGCCCGGATCATACCCTCTCCGGACGGGCCCACGAAAAAATCCGCAACCTCGTACATTTGCGTGAAGAAGGCATTGTCGATATCCGGTCTTTGCCCTCCCTCCGCATTGCTGCGGAAACCAGAGTGGATATCGTTGTAGAGCTGACAAAAAAGCTTGAAAGAGTTAAGAAAAAGGGCTTAACTGCCAACCGCTGGCGGGAGATTATGGCGGTTGAGATACCATGCGCCCATGTTACAGTGCTTGCGGATACTGCCAGGACGGTTGATACGGTCCTGAATTGCGTCGGGGTGTTCATGGGGGGCCGTAAGGGGGCGTAAGTTCATGCAGATAGTGGTCATTACAGGATTATCTGGTTCGGGAAAGAGCACGGCATTACGGGCCCTCGAGGACATAGGTTTTTTCTGTGTCGACAATTTGCCCATTGTGCTGTTGCCGAAATTTCTGGAAATCCAGTCCGCAGCGGCGAAGAAGATCTCCAAAGTCGCCATGGTCATGGATCTGAGGGAACAGGGTTTTCTGGAAAAGTACCCCCGCATTTTTAAACGCCTCCAAGAGAAGGGGTATACGATCGAGATACTGTTCCTTGATTCCTTTGACGATGCCTTGCTGCACCGCTTCAGTGAAACGCGAAGAACCCACCCCCTCGCAATGAAGGGATCGGTTATGGAGGGGATCAGTATCGAAAGGGCGAAACTTTCCCCTTTGAAACTGATGGCAGACAAGGTCATCGACACAACTTCATATAATGTGCATCAACTGAAGGATGCCGTACAGAGGATGTTTCTGTCTTCAACAACGGAAAAGAGACTCATGATCTACGTGACGTCCTTTGGATACCGCTATGGGTTGCCTGTCGATGCAGATATTGTTCTTGATGTCCGTTTTCTGGCGAATCCTTACTTTGTCGAAGCTTTGAAAAGGAACGATGGTCATCATCCCGGGGTGAGGGAATACGTGCTGGCGTCGGAAGAGGGCGAAAAATTCATGGAAAAGCTTTTTGCCCTCATGTCTTTTCTGCTTCCCCTCTATGAAAAGGAGGGGAAAGTGCGGCTCAACATCGCCTTGGGATGTACGGGAGGCAGGCATCGGTCGGTGGCGCTGGCCAATGAACTCGCCGCCTATCTGTCCGATAAGGAATACAGTGTCCAGGTGAACCACCGGGACATCGGCAAAAGCTGACGGCTCCGTAAAAAGTCCGGATGCGGCGTTGCGCTCCATACTGCGGCGCATGTCGAGTAGGCCTCGCCATTCCGGTTCTGAATCAAAGCCCTATCTGTATTGGCATCGGCAATCGGCTCCTCGAGGTATGAAAAATACGCCTGCGGCGCCTTAAGCCTTGCCGCCTTGATTTCATCTTTGCTTTAGAACCGGAATGACTCTCACCGTTGATAACGTAGCGGAATTAAAAAGAAACATCCATTTTCTTCGTGACATTATCCTGTATCCAGTGAGGGTCCCACCACTCCGTCGGATTGACGAATTGTCCCCCCACAAGTATTGAAAAATGAAGATGATCTCCCCCGGCCAAACCGGTAAGGCCGCTTTTCCCGAGAGCCTCCCCCTTTTTTACCGCCTGTCCGCTTTTGACGCTAATGTTGGATAAATGGGCATAATGGCTGAACAATCCATAGCCGTGATCTATCATGACCATGTTGCCGTATATGCCGAGGTAGTCCGCATAGACCACGACACCGCTGTTGGCGGCTTCAATGGGGGCCTTAGCCGTAGAGGCGAGATCAACCCCAAAGTGAGTACTTTCTCCAATGTTTTTCCCGGCGTAGATATAAGTGCGGTGGTCGCCGAACTGGGCCATGGGGGCGGCGTCTTTCATCCGGAGAAAGGTTCCTTCCCAGAGCTGACGAGGTGCGGATTTCTGGCAAATCGTTTGGATGGCCCGGAAATTTTCTTCCCGCAAGGTGTTGTTTACATAGATAAAGACGTCAATGAGCGGTTTTCCGGCAAGGGCCGGTTGGCGGGCCACAAATTCCGGCATTTTTTGCTGCAAAAAGGAATCGGAGATGGGCATTTTGTCATTCCGGAATTTCTTCTTGATCAGGAGATAGGGAACCGACTGGACCGTTTCGTTGCCCCCCTGATCCTGGACATAAATCTTGATTTGTGTTTTTTCTAAGGCCGCCTGGGCGGGAAGGGAAAAATAGGCCAATTGACAGGGCTTGTTATTGATCGTTACCGGATAGGAGGGGAAGAGGCGGTCGTCGACACGGACCCCTGCTACCGGGACGGTTTTGGAGGCCTTAAAAAGAACCATACAGGTTCCGCCGGGATTGATATGATTTACCGGGGTGAGAAGAAATATCTGGGGAGGAACCACGTCGACGTTCACAGTCCTGGTCACGGACGCGGAATTATTCCAGACGGCCTGATCCTCCGCGGTGATGGTAAGAACCGCCGGACCATCATGCAGCTTCAGAGCGACCGGGTCAACCGGGATCGAGACGGCATGGCGATTTGTTTTCTTCCCCCCGTACTGCAGGGTCGAGAGGGTACGGGGCTGATTGTCCTGAGTAAGGGTGATCGTGGAATTCTTCAGGCCGCTGCCGCTGTCCGAAAAGGTGACCTCCAGGACCGTTCGTTGCCCGATACTGCGGATATCCTGCATCATCTGAATCTGGGGCTTGCCAAATTCTCCGCTCGTGGCGAAAAACCACCATGATAAAACACCGACAAGGATCGCAAATAGGGAAATAAAATAAATCTTATATGTCTTCATGACAACCTCGTTAAGGGATGGAATAGCAGGGCCACGGCACCGTGTGCCCATACCTATTTGTACGGCGAGTGTATAGTGACTTTTTCACTCTTTTGCAAGTGATACCTGAGCCGTCAAAGGCTGAGGCCGGTTAAAAAAATATATGTTCTCTTTTCATTGATCTTAGCCTGGAGAGTTGCTATATTCACTTCGTAGGATAAGTCAAAGACCATGGATAAGGAAATATAAAAATGACAGAAGGAAAGCGCGTTGTTCTTGGGATAACCGGTGGTATTGCCGCTTATAAGGCGGCCGAACTGACCAGGGCGCTGGTAAAGAAAGGGGTGTCCGTCAAGGTGATCATGACGGGGCACGCCCAGGAATTCATCACCCCCCTGACCCTTCAGGTCCTCTCCGGCAGCCCGGTTTTTAGCGATATGTTTTCCCAAGAATACTACGACATGAATCATATCTCCCTGGCGGAGTATGGGGATGTCCTGGTCGTTGCGCCGGCTACGGCCAATGTCATCGGCAAAATGGCGGCGGGGATCGCCGACGACCTCCTTTCCACGGTGATAATGGCCACCAAAGCGCCCATTATCGTCTGCCCGGCCATGAACGATAATATGTACAACCATCCCGTTGTTCAGGACAATATGGCTAAATTAAAAAAGCATGGCGTCCTGTTCGTGACGCCGGGATATGGCGAGTTGGCCTGCAAAACCGAGGGCGTGGGGCGGTTGGCGGATATCGCCGCTATTGTGGAAGCCATCGAATCGGCATGGACGGATAAGGATCTGTGTGGCGAACGTATTCTCATCACCGCCGGCCCCACCCGGGAGCCTTTTGATCCCGTGCGGTTCATCACCAATTATTCGTCGGGGAAGATGGGGTACGCCCTGGCGACGATGGCCGTCCGGAGAGGGGCCGAGGTTATTCTCGTCAGTGGGCCGTCTTTACTGCCCGTTCCCGCGGGGATAACCTTCCTGTCCGTAGCGAGCGCCCTGGAGATGCGGGATGCCGTGATGAACAACCTTGCGGGGACCACGGCGATCATCAAAGCGGCTGCCGTGGCGGATTACCGGCCCGCCGTGCTTTCGGACGCCAAGATCAAGAAGAAGAAAGGCCCCCTGACCATCAAATTGGAAAGGAATCACGACATCATTGCCGAGATAGGGACTAAGAAGGAAAACCGGGTCCTCGTGGGTTTTGCCATGGAATCGGAAGACCTCGTCGCCAATGCGCGGTCCAAACTCCTCGGGAAGAATATGGATCTCATTGTCGCCAATGACCTCCATCAATCAGGAGCCGGCTTTCAATGTGATACCAATATCATCAAGATTCTTGATCCCCAGGGGGGGGTTGAAGAGGTCCCCCTGATGGACAAGATGGATATTGCCAATCGAATCTTGGACCGGGTAAAGATACTGACAAATGCAAAACGCTGCTAAAAATGAAATGCTGGTCCTGATCAGGTCCCTGCGCTCTCACATCGAGGCGGACCGGGAGTTGCCCGGGAATCTGGGCTCCTTTTGCCTGCAAAGGGCTCTGCCGGAGGCGCCTTTACCGGGCTTGCCTGCGCAAGGAAATGCCGGCCCCCGTACAGAGAGCAAGAGAGAGGCCGCGCTTCCGTCAACGGCGCCAGCGGGATCGCCCTCGCTTCCCACGTCAGGACGCCCGGAGGGGGCGCCGCCGGAGGAGGCGTCCAACTCGTCTCAACTACTTGTCCCGGGACCTTGCCGCCGGTTTAGCGTCCCCGCCATGCCCCCTTCCCTACAGGCTGCGAGCGAGTCCGGGGTTCTGAACGATGTGCGCACGGACTTGGGAGATTGCCGGCGTTGTGACCTCCATCGGGGAAGAAAAAATATCGTCTTCGGGGAAGGCAATCCCAACGCCGAACTTGTCTTTGTGGGCGAGGCCCCGGGAGCGGATGAAGACAACCAGGGCCGCCCTTTTGTCGGCCGGGCCGGACAACTCCTCACGAAGATCATTGAGGCCATGAAGATGCAGCGGCAGGAGGTCTATATCTGCAACATCCTCAAATGCCGGCCGCCGGGAAATCGTAATCCCGCCCCCGGCGAGATTGCCGCCTGCGAGCCTTTTCTCGTAAAACAGTTAGAGTCCATTCGGCCGAAGGTGATCTGCGCTCTCGGTACGTTTGCTGCACAGACGCTGTTAAAGACCGATGTGGCCATCTCCCTTCTGAGGGGGAATTTTCACCGTTATCACGACATTCCCCTGATGCCGACTTATCATCCGGCTTATCTCTTGCGGAATCCGTCCCAGAAGCGTCAGGTATGGGAAGATGTTCAGAAGATCATGAAAGTGTTGACGAAAAGCAAGGGAGAGGAGGAGCATGATCGTGAAAAAGACGCTACCTGGTAGACTGTTGAGGATACTGTTGCTGCTCCTCATCGCCTTTGCCTTGCCCTGTTCCCTCGGGGCGGCGGCAGGTCCCCCCGTATTTCATGTCATCTCCATAAACGACGCCATTACCACTCCCGCGGCTGAGTACATCACCCAGAACATCAGCGAGGCGGGCAAAGAGGGGGCATACGGTATGATTATCTTGCTTGACACCCCCGGAGGTCTCGATTTGTCCATGCGGGATATCGCCAAGGGCATCCTCAACGCCCCGGTCCCCGTCTTCGTCTATGTATCTCCCTCCGGCGCCCGGGCGGCTTCGGCCGGCGTCATCATTACCGTGGCGGCCCATGTGGCGGGGATGGCCCCGGGAACGAACATCGGGGCCGCTCATCCCGTCGGTCTTGGCGGCGGCGGGGGGGACAAGACGATGATGGAAAAGGTCGCCAATGATGCCGCGGCCTACGTGCGGAGCATCGCCAAGATAAGAGGCAGGAACGAGGAGTGGGTAGAAAAGGCAGTGAGAATAAGCGCTTCCATCACGGCAGAAGAAGCCCTGAAGAACGGTGTCATCGATTATGTAGCTACGGATGTGCCGCAGCTTCTCAAGCTGGCGGACGGGAAGGAGGTGCTTGTCGGTGATCAAAAGATGATATTGAAGACCGCCGGCGCGATCCTGAAAGAAAGAAAAATGGGCCTTCGCCATCGCATCCTCACGACCCTGAGCGATCCGAACATCGCCTATATCTTCTTGCTCGTGGGCCTGGCGGGGTTGTATTTTGAATTTTCCACCCCCGGGGCCATTTTGCCGGGCGTTGTGGGCGGAATCTCTCTGATTATGGCCTTCTTTGCCATGCAGACCCTGCCGGTAAATTATGCGGCGGTACTGCTCATTCTCTTCGGAATTGTTCTTTTCATCGCCGAAATCAAGGCGGTAAGTCACGGAATCCTTACGGTCGGCGGCATAGTTTCCCTCGCCGTCGGTTCCCTCATGCTCTTCGACTCCCCCGATCCGTCCCTGCGGGTTTCCCTTACCGTACTGATTCCGACCCTGACCATTATTTCCCTGTTTTTTATCGGGTTTATCAGTCTGGTCATCAAAGCCCAAATGCGCAAGAAGCACACCGGAAAAGAGGGAATGATCGGGGCCATAGGAAAAACCGTGACCAAGGTTCATGAAGAGGGGACGGTCATGGTGAAGGGGGAATATTGGGCTGCCTCAAGCGACACTCCCCTTGCAGAGGGGACGCGGGTCCGGGTTGTCCGGATAGACAACTTAAAGGTAGAGATCGAAAGGCAGGAGCAAAAATAGGCGTACTGTTTCCAATGATCATTAATGAAAGACTTTTATAAAAGGAGGGCAGCAACATGACTTACACCGTAACAATACTGGTATTATTAATCATCATGTTCTTGGCGTCGGCCATAAGGATTTTGAATGAATACGAGCGGGCCGTAATTTTTCGCTTGGGAAGGATCATCGATGTCAAAGGGCCGGGACTGATCATCCTGATTTCCGTTGTCGACAAGATGGTCAAGGTCGATATGCGCACTATCACCATGGATGTGCCTCCCCAGGACGTTATTACCCGGGACAATGTCTCCATTAAAGTCAATGCCGTTGTCTATTTCCGGGTCATCGACGCCAATGCCGCCGTCACCGACGTGGAAAACTATCTCTACGCCACGTCGCAGCTTGCCCAGACAACCCTGAGGAGTGTTTGCGGGCAGGTGGAGCTGGACGAGATTTTATCACAAAGAGAAAAAATCAATATGCATCTGCAGGAAATTCTCGATCGCAGCACCGATCCCTGGGGCATCAAGGTCTCCTTGGTGGAAGTCAAACAAATCGACCTGCCGGAAGAGATGAAACGGGCCATCGCCAAACAGGCGGAAGCGGAACGGGAGAGAAGGGCCAAGGTTATCGCTGCCGAGGGAGAATATCAGGCGGCGGAGAAACTTTTGGAGGTGGCAACGGTCATGACCAAGGAGCCCATCTCTTTGCAATTGCGTTATTTGCAGACCCTGAATCAGATTGCGGCGGAAAACAATTCGACCATCGTCTTTCCCATTCCCATCGACTTCTTTAAGCATTTTTTGAAAGGGGATAACAACTGAAGGCATTCTTGTTTGGCGGGGAGGATGGGACAGTATGGAAAGGGAAGAAAAGATACATGTCATAACCGGCGGCATGGTCCTGATCACCCTCGGGGTCCTTGTCATCCTGGGGAATACCCAGATCTGGTCTTTTAGCCGGAGCTGGCCGGTGCTG
>DYRD01000004.1:24778-59098 GCA_020718905.1 Syntrophus aciditrophicus
GCCGGTGCTGCTTATTGTGGTTGGGGCCAATATCCTGTTCAAATACGGCAGGCACTGATGAACGGGTGAGGCGAATGTTACCGGATACGGATAAATGGACGCGGCCATCAAGATAACCTGTCCCGATCTGTCCCTCCGCCTGGGTTTCTGTTCTGACTGTTATCAAAAGAATGTTCGGGTAATTTGGCCCTACCTGACCTGTTACTGCGACTGTAATCGGGTCGGGGCTTATGCGGAGATCATCGGGGGAAGGGATACGGGGGCGGATGATCTCCGCGTCGGTTCCTGGAAATTGCAAATGGAGGTATCCCGGGAGGATTTTGAACGAAATCTGCCCAAAGGGAGCAATGAGAAAGACATTCCTCTCGATATACTCTTCAAGACTTGATTATCCATATCCCAACCTATTATCATCATGCCGCTGAAAAAAAGGGGTTGCGATCGTAAAATCCCAACCCCTTCAAATCATTCTTGCCGAAAGGACTCGTCAATACGAGCGGTTACGGGTTGTATAGCTGAGCTGTTTGCCACCTAACCGGACATTGCCGGCATTTATCCCCGCTTATTGCTTTTTCTCCAGATATTCTGTGCCTCGGCGGCCTTAATAAGCCCTTCCCTGGTATCGGGATGGGCGATGCTGATAAGCATTTCCGCTCGTTCCCAGGTTGTTTTCCCCTTCAGATTGACGATACCGTATTCCGTGACGACGTAACTTACGACGGTCCGGGGAATCGTCACGATGCCGCCGGGTTCGAGGGTCGGGACGATCCGTGATTTGATCTCGCCGGTTTTCTTGTTTTTCTGCGATGCCGTCATACAGATAAAGGCCTTGCCGCCTTTGGAATGATAGGCGCCGAAGATATAGTCGAACTGGCCGCCCGTACCGGTTATCTGCCGGGTTCCCGACGATTCGGAGTTTACCTGGCCGTAAAGGTCGATCTCGACGGAATTGTTGATGGCCACCATGTTATCATTCTGGGCGATGCGGGTGGGATTGTTTGTATAATCCACGGAATAGGTAGCGCAACAGGGGTTGTGATCGAGAAAATCATAGAGTTTCTGGGTTCCCAGGGCGAAGGTGTAAACCATCTTGCCGGGATTGAGTTGCTTCTTCTTGTTAGTAACAACGCCGGACAGATACATATCGACAAAGGCATCGACGAGTATCTCCGTGTGGACGCCCAGGTCTTTCAGGCCGGACTGGGCGATCATCATGCCGACGGCGCTTGGCATGCCGCCGATGCCGAGCTGAATGACCGCCCCGTCATGGATTTCGTTCATGATGAGCTTGGCGATCTGATTGTCCTCTTCGCTGATGGGCGCGGCCGGCAGGCTGAAGAGGGGCTTGTTGTCCGACTCGACGATATAATCCACCTCCGAAATGTGCACGGACTCATTGTATCCGCCATAGCAGTAGGGAACGCTGGTATTTACCTCGACGATGACCTGCTTGGCGCGGTGCGCGCATCCACCGATAACCATAGCCCCCACGATCAATGTCGCAATCAATACCGGTCTCATGAGATACGCCCTCCATGGTCGAAACAATAAACAGATAAAAAGAAAGTCAATGAACATTCCCGCTTGCTTGAAGGGAAAATCATCCCCCGGCCTGCATCGATATGAAAGCCGGGGGATGATCTGTTTTTTGCCGAAATGAAATTATTTTGTCAGCGTCAGCTTTACACCTTCGAGGGCGAGTTTGAAATTGATACCCTTTGTGAGGGCAAAGAGTTTGATTGTAACTCCGTTCTGATTTTTCATCGTAATTACGCCGGCGCCTCCGGCTAAGGTGGCCTCACCTGAAACGGTGGTATAGGTTCCGTTAAAGTCTGCGAGTTTTTTCAGGTTGAAAACTTCGCCATTTGCACTCGCTTTGCTGATACCCACATCAACTACAGATAGACCACGAATATTGAAGGGATGTTCTTTTTCCTGAAAGGTTAAGACGCCATTCCCCCAACTATAGCCTAGGCCGACAGCAATCTGTCCCTGTGTGAGCCTGACGGTAGCATCCGGCTTATCCTGGCTGAAAGCAGGACTGGAGATTAGAAAACATATTGTCAGAATCATAACACCCAAACTCAACGCTTTTTTCATGGGAAAATCCTCCTTTTTTGTAATGTCTCAGACTATTTATAGATGCAGATCTTCTCGGTTTCCAATGTCTTTTTTTTTGGCCCCCGCACTCAACAATCACTTCCTGGGTCGTAGTTTTGCCACCAATTATGTTTGTCTTTACCCGCTTTTCGTCGCTTGCCGATCCCTATTTGACCGAAAATACCGGTGTTCCCTGCCCTATTTTTCCTGATGCCTTCTCTCGATAATCTATTTCCTCCTAACATATAATTAAAAAAAATCATGGATGATTATGTGTTCGGCACCGAGGCCGGACTTCCCGGTCCCTTTCCCCTAGGGGTGAATGTTATGGCGGCAAATAACGAAGAAGTCCCGTTTACTGAAGCCGGTCCGGAAAATAAGGAAGATCCCGAATAACAACTCAAAGCAGCAAAGAGGACCGCCATCCTTGACGAAGGGTCTATCTCTAAGGGAATTTTTATTTTCCGCTGCCCGCCCACGTCCGGCAAACAATCATGTTTCCCTTGACACGCCGGACAGTTGCGCCTAAACTAATCCCGTCGGTATCAAAAAAAAACGGCAGTCCTGATAATTCATGGGAGTGTGAAGAAGGGACAATACTAGTCGTTTTGATAAAATTCCGGTTTTTCCGGAAGCAAGAAAATGAGTAGATAATGAAAAAAACCTTTGTTTACATGCTATATTTATTAATCTTAGCAAAGGTGAGCACGAGGTAGAAAGATGAATCATCAGAAGAACACCGGAGGGGATATCTTCACGCTACGGGGAAAGTCGCTTTCCATCAAAAAGTTCTTCCTTGCAGGTCTGTGGGTGCTGTCGATCCTGTTCCTGGGCGGGTGCGCCACAACCTCCGGCTCCGGAGCAGCTAAGGCCGGCGGTATAACGGTGTGTCTGAACGGCAGGTGCGCACCTGCGGACCGGCAGGACAAGGAACAACTGATCGGCGGTCTGCTATCGATGCTGAAGGCCAATGAGAACAGCCGCGGTGAGATCTGTTCTCTGAGATGAAGACGGACAGGCATGTGAAAACGACGGCATTCGGTGGTATCTCCAAGGCGGACCCATTCCCGGCATTGCTACCTACAGCCAACCTTATATCTTTCAAGTTGCCCTCGACAAGAACACCTCCCAGATCAAGTTCCTTATGGATGCCAAGGCACGCTGGATCGGCACTCCCCTCCTGTGCGCCGACGCCTCCGTAGCCATAACGGTGGTATCGCCTCGGGAAATAACCATGGAAACCAGTCCGGTCTGCACTTGGCTGGCCTTTCCCGGCGTTTACAAGATGAAGTTTACCTTTGATGTCATCGACTTCGATAACAGCGCCCTGGCGGGGAGATATTCCGTCGCCGGGGCAGGTCGGCTCAATTTGGGCGGTGGTTCCAATCCCTTCCGGCTGTCATTCCCAAGCAAGAACACCCTCCTGGTGAAAGGAGCAACTACTGCGGTTCTCCTCCCGATGAGTCGTTTGTCCGCATCGGTTCTTTCCTTGGCCGTGCCGAAAGAAGAGGATGTCGGGGGCCGAAAAGAGGAAGTCAGTGATGAGGAGAGAAGCTTCTGGGAGCAGGTTTCCCGGGAGGACGCCATATCTGGATATCGGGAATACCTGACCCGTTATCCTAAGGGCCGGTTTCAAACTGCAGCCCGGGCGCAGATGCAGGTCATCGAGGAAAGAGAGGCCCTGGACCGCGACCTAAAATACTGGAGCGCCATCAAAGACAGCAAGGACCCCAAGGCCATGGATGCCGAAGACGCGCTCTGGGAAAAAGTCAAAGGCAGTGCCGATGCCGCCGAGATACGCCGTTACCTCGATCGCTATCCCCGGGGTGTATATGCCGTCCCGGCACAACGCCGCCTGAATAATCTCGACGCCGCCAAGGTACGGCAGGACGATCTGGAATTCCGCATGTGGGACCAGATCAAGGACAGCAGGAGCATCGAAGATTATAAGAATTACCTGCAGGTATATCCCAACGATCTCCTGGCCGATCTGGCAAAATCGCGACTTGACATCCTCCTGAGACTGAGGGCAGGCACGGAGGAAATGGCCTTCTGGAACACCATCCGGGAGAGTTCGCGGGCAGACGACTTCCGGGAATATCTGCAACGCTATCCCGAGGGCAAATACGCCGACTTGTCCCGAATGCTGGTGAAGCAACTGGATGCCCTGAAAGGGGAACGCGAAGAACTCGAGCTATGGGAAACTGTAAAAAACAGCCAGGAATCGGCGGATATCGACCGCTATCTGACCCGGTACGGCAACGGCCGTTTTGCCGCCATTGCCCGGCAGCGACAACAGGAACTGCTCCGTCTCAAGGAGGGTGCAGACGTCGATTTCGGCAAATATTTCGCCCTGGTCATTGGCAACAACGATTACCGTCATTTCGGCAAGTTGAAAACGGCCCGCGGAGACGCCGAGTCCGTGGCGGCCATCCTGACTGGGGAATACGGATACCAGGTGACGACCCTGAAAGACGCTACCCGCAAGCAAATTCTGGATGCCTTGAGTTCGTTACGACGCCGTCTGAGTGGGAAGGACAACCTGCTTATTTACTATGCGGGGCACGGCTCTCTGGACCGGGATACGGGCAGAGGCTACTGGCTCCCCGTCGATGCCGATGTCGATAGCCCGGCGAACTGGATTTCCACGAACGATATCTCCGATGCCTTGAAGGCCATGTCCGCCAAGCACGTAATGGTCGTGGCAGACAGTTGCTACGGTGGGACCCTCACTCGCAGTGTCAACGTAACGGTAAAAGGATCGGATTACCTGCGCCGCATGGCGGAGAAACGTACCCGCGTCGTCCTGACCTCGGGGGGAGTGGAGCCGGTTCTGGATGAAGGCGGGCAGGGCCATTCCGTTTTTGCCCGGGCATTTTTGGACATCCTGGCGAAGAACCCGGGGATTCTGGAGGGAACACGCCTCTTCGAGGAACTGCGCCGCCCCGTGGTGGCCAACGCTCCGCAGACGCCGGAATACTCGGATATCCTCTATGCCGGTCATGACGGGGGTGATTTTCTCTTTGTGTGCCGGCCGAACAAACCTAAAAAAAATTGAAATAATAATGAATGTTATCGGCTTTGAGACGCCGTGCGGATCAACGCAATCTCTGTGTTTGCTATGCCCAATCCCTCGAGAAATTCCTTATGCAGGAGGGGCGATAGTTTCTCAAACTCGGCATGCCATTTTCCCATGGCTTCGTCATCGAGTCCCGCAGCCCTCAAGAGGGAAACCCAGTTTTCCTTGTCCATTACGGGCGTCCGTTCCCGCAAGTTCTTATCTCCCAGAATGCGGATGATCACATGTTGCTGCTCACGCAGGCCGCTGATCTCTTTCCCGAGTTCGAGGAGCCGTTTCTCCAGGATGTCGCGTACCCCGCTCTGAGGCGATTCGAGAATCTTCCCGATTGCGGCCATGGAAAGCCCTACCTAACGATACATACAGATAAGCCTTAGGCGGCGGCTGTCTTCCCCGGTGTATCTACGGTAGTTGGATTCGCTCCTGCCGGATGGCCGCAGCAGGCCGATCGCATCGTAGTAAAGAAGCGTACTCCGGGAAAGGCCATACTGTTTCGCAATTTCTCCGATGGACAGGTATGCCGTTACGGGGTCCTCTGGGCCGGTATTGTCTTTGAGGAGCACGCCGCCTCTTTTTGACTTGACTGGCATCGCTTGTACCTCCTGCAAATAACTCTGCCCTATGAAGCGGTAGTCAGGTCAAGCGTTTTTTTGCATGAAACAGCAAATATTCTTCCCGTCAGATTTCAGCTTAAAGATCTTATCCGCCCATTTCTCGTGTTTACATGAGGGGGGAAATTGGTTATCATTCAGCGATAAATGTATAATGATCATGGAAAATCAAGAATTTAACGAAAAATTGAAAAGCTTCTGCCGGGAGGCGGGGGCTGATCTGGTCGGTATTGCCCCGGTGGAGCGATGGGTCGCGGAAGGGGTTGTTCCCGATGACTTTCGACCCCAATCTATCTGGACGCCTGCCCGCTCCGTCATTGTTATGGGAATGGGCATGCCTTTGCCGATTGTGGAATCGACGCCATCCGTCCTGCACATGGAACTGTATAAAACAGTGAACATAAAACTGGATGCCCTGGCCTATGATACAACCAGGTATCTGAATCGTCTTGGCCATGGCGCTACGTTTTTCAGCCGTGACGGCTACAACAGCCTCAAAGCTTTCAGGAAATGGCCCGGTGCTCCCTTTGGCCACGTCATGGCGGCGAAATATGCGGGACTTGGCAATATTGGACTCAGCCACTGCCTGCTTACCCCGGAATTCGGCCCCCGCGTCCGATTCGTGTCCGTTTTCTCCGATCTGGACTTGCCTCCCGATCCCCTGATGGAAAAAGACCTCTGCATAAAATCTGAGGCCTGCGCGAAGTGTTGTCCCAAGAACGCCCTCCGGGTTCGCGACGATCGTCTCATCGGTGCTTATGATAAACAGGCCTGTCTCGAAATGGCGGAAGAACTGACGAAAAACCGGATCTATCCTTGCGGGATCTGCACCAAGGTCTGCCCCATCGTACAGGATCGGAAACTATACAGACAACCGGGGATAATCAAGAAATACCTCCGGGAGGAGGAAGCTCTGACAGTCGACCCCGATGATCCGGCTTACCGCTCGTGGCAGCATTTACGCCGTTATGGCGTCCAGGATCCCCGGTAGGAAGCGGAGGAGTTTTATAAATGCACAAGGATTTCGAAAATTTTTGTCGTCGTTTTCAGGGGTTGACGGGAAGGAACGAGGATGGTTCCGTAAGTTTTACCAAAGGAATTCCCATGGTTAAGGAGCTTATTTCCTCGGATCTCTGGTTCCGGGATTTCATCAAGGAGGCGTTAAGCGAGAGATCCTGGCTGAAACAACAGCCGCCGAGCCTCTGGCCGAACGAATTGACCCTTTACCGAAGCCCGGATCGGTCTTTTCTCGTGCTCGCTTATATCTTGGAGCCTTTTTCTATGGATACAATCCACGACCATGGATCTTGGGGGATCATCGCAAGCTTCATCAATGGCACCAAGGAAATAAAGTACCGGCGCCATGATGACGGCACCGTAGCAGGCTATGCGGAACTCGAGGAAACGATTGCGAAGGTCGTGAAACAAGGTGAAGTAACTTGCGTTCTCCCTCTGAACGGGGGTATTCATCAGATGGGAAACACGTCGGAAAAGATATCCGTTACCATCAATGTCTATGGTCGGGCGGTGCGCCGGGGCTATCTTCAGTTCTTTCACCGGGAAAGAAAAACGGTAAAACGGGTCTATTCCCCTCGCACCTGCAAAGAGGTGCTCATGGTCAGGACTATGGGGGCAATGGGGTCGGGAGAGGATATTCTGAGGGGCGCTTTGGTCAATTCCCTGCCCGATTATGTCAAGGAAGAATACGAAACGGCGCTGACCGTCTCCAAAAGGAGGGCTCCATGATCAAAACGAGGATAACGGACCTTTTCGGGGTAAAATATCCCATCATCCAGGGGGGAATGATCTGGGTCAGCGGCTGGTGTCTGGCCGCGGCAGTAGCGAAGGCGGGGGCCGTCGGCCTCATCGACGCCGGTTCCATGACCCCGGAACTGTTACGGGAACATATCCGCAAGATAAAAATCGAAGCTCCCCAAGGTGTCTGGGGGGTGAATCTGCCCATCTTTTTCCAATATGCCGATGCTATGGTTGCCATCATCCTGGAAGAAGAAGTGAAGGTCGTTTTTACTTCCGGCGGCAGTCCGAAGAAATATACCCGCTCCTTTAAAGAACGGGGGATCAAGGTAGCCCATGTTACGGCGACGCCTGAGCTCGCCGGCAAGTGCGAGGAAGCGGGAGTCGACGCCGTGGTCGTGGAAGGGTTTGAGGCTGGGGGCCATAACGGTCGAGATGAACTGACGACGGTGGTCCTCGTTCCTCAAGCGGTGGATGCCCTGAAGATTCCCGTGATTGCCGCCGGCGGGAATACGATGGTCGGGGGATGGCCGCGGCCATCGCATTGGGTGCGGAAGGAGTCCAGATCGGCACCCGCTTCGCGGCGACCATCGAGTCGAGTGCCCATGAACATTTCAAGCAGGCCATGCTCCGGTCTTCCCCGACGGATACCTTGCTCATCCTGCGGAAACTCATTCCGGCCCGGGTTATCAAGAATACCTGGTTTGAAAGAGTCTTCGCAGCGGAGAAGGAAGGGGCGACGGCAGATGAACTCCTCCGGATTATCGGTGAGAAACGGACCAAAATCGGGATGTTCGAAGGCGATCTTGAGGAAGGGGAGCTACAGATCGGACAGGCGGTCGGGGCGATCAGGGATCTGCCCGCGGCAGGGACGTTAGTCCTCGATATCGCCCGGGATTGCGAAATGATCCTCCAGGGGCTGCCGGCGAAGATAATCCAAAGGGAAAGGGTTTAGGGAAGAGGTATCATATTCAGGTGAAAAAAGTAGGGATTGTTGCCAATACGGCCAAGGAAAAGGCCGGAGAATATACGCAGCGGCTCAGGACCTGGTGCCTGGAAAGAGGGTTGGAAGTTTATCTGGACCAGGGCATTGCCGAGGCCATCGGGGCCGGGCCCGGATATGACCGGAAACAGTTGGCGGCGATGGTGGACATAATCGCCGTCTTCGGCGGCGATGGCACCATGCTCAGAACGGCCCGGGCCGTAAGGGAATTTAATGTGCCCATCGTGGGGATCAATCTGGGGGGGTTCGGTTATCTGACGGAGGTCAACCTCAACGAGATGATCGATGCCTTCGAAATCTTCCGGCAGCAAGGTTTTCTGACGGAGAAACGAATGATGCTGGACGTTACGGTGGAAAGTGAAGGGGCGATCGTAAAGAAGCGGACTGTCCTTAACGATGCCGTGATCAATCGCGGCAACCTTTCCCGGATTGTCGGTATGGAAACGGAAGTGGACGGCAAATACCTCAATACCTTCAAGGCCGACGGACTCATCGTTTCCACCCCCACGGGATCAACGGCCTATTCCCTTTCCGCCGGAGGACCGATCGTTTTTCCCCAGCATGATTCCATAATCATCAATCCCATCTGCCCTCATACCCTGACGAACCGGCCGGTGATCCTCCCGGGCGCGGCAGTTATCCGGGTGATTGTCTGGTCCAAGGAGCAGGGGGCCACCGTGACCCTGGACGGGCAGGTATTCCATACCCTGAAATCGGGTGACGCCATGACGATCCGGAAATCCCATTATGCAACGATGCTCGTTGCCTCGCCGCACCGGGATTATTTGGAGATTCTCCGGTCCAAGCTGGGTTGGGGCGGATTGCCTGCGGGTACAAACGGGAGTGTTTGAGGACGCCATGGGCAGCGCCGGGGTAAGCGGGGAAATGATATTTATTTTTATTGTGGATAAATAGCGATGTTAGCCGAACTTACCATCCGGAATTTTGCCGTCATCGATGCCTTGAATGTGACGTTCAGCGAGGGGCTTAATATCCTCACGGGAGAGACTGGAGCCGGTAAGTCCATCATCATGGGGGCGGTCAGCCTCTTGCTCGGAGAGCGGGCGTCGACGGACATGATACGTTCCGCTGAGGACACGGCGACCGTAGAGGCCCTGTTTCACCTTCACGATGGGGACGGACTGCGGGATAAACTCGCGGTCTGGGGGATGGGGGCGGGTGAAAATGGGGAGCTCCTGGTGCGCCGGGTGATTTCCCGTTCGGGAAAGAACCGGGTGTACATCAACGGCAATCTTGCCAACCTTGCCATGCTTGCCGAACTGGGTGAATCCCTCATCAACATCTGCGGGCAGCATGAGCATCAGCTCCTGTTGAAGGAGGAGAACCATATCGATATTCTTGATGCCTTTGGCGAGCATCTGGGTTTAAGGGGCGACTACGATGATCTCTATGGACGCTTTCAATCCCTGAAGGAGAAGCGCCGGTCCCTCGAGGCCGTAAACCGGCGGCGGGAAGAGCGGGAAGACTTCCTCTGGTTTCAGATCCGGGAAATCGAGGAAGCGGGACTGCTGCCGGGAGAAGACGTCATCCTGGCCGAGGAAAAGACGGTCCTCATGAACGTCCAGAAACTCATGGAACGGGCCACGGCCGCCCACGACATCCTCTATGGCCGGGAGCGATCCCTCCTGGAAGAGCTGAAGGGCGTTATCGCCGCCGTCGGGGACATCCAAAAGATAGATGCCCGGCTGAAGATCAAGGAAACGGATCTGGAGGATAGTTATTACCGCTTGGAAGACGCCGCCTATGTCCTGCGGGATTATACGAGGGCATTATCCTTTGACGGCGGGCGTCTGGAACAAATTGAAGACCGGATCGAGATCGTTCACAAGTTGAAGCGTAAATATGGCCCTGCTCTTGCGGAGGTAATAAAGAAAAAAACGGAGCTGGAAGAAGAGCTGAAAGGCATTGTTTCCATTGGGGAAGCCCTGGAGGAGATAGACGGAGCCATAGAGGCTGTTTATAATGATATGGAAAAAAAGGCCCGGGAGCTGTCCGAGGCTCGTCATGCCGCAGCCCGGCGGTTAAAGAAGGATATTGAAAAAGAAATTCATGCCTTGAGGATGAAAGCGGCGGTCTTTGCCGTCGTCTTCAAGGAAGGGGATAAAAGTGAGGATTCCTTTACCCCCAAGGGGATGGACCGGGTCGAGTTCCATCTTTCGGCGAATCCGGGAGAGCTACCCAAGCCCCTGCAGCGCGTGGCCTCGGGAGGTGAATTGTCCCGAGTGATTCTGGCTATGAAGCATGTCCTGGCCCGGACTGGTTCCGTGGGAACCATGGTATTTGACGAGGTGGACAGCGGTATCGGCGGCGCCACGGCGGAGATTGTCGGTAAAAAGATCAAGGATGTTGCCGGGCGCCATCAGGTTCTCTGTATCACCCATCTTCCGCAGATTGCCTGCTTCGGAGATCGGCATTATTTAGTGACGAAAGCGATTGCCGGCGACAGAACCCTGACGACGTTGCAAGTCCTGTCGGAGGAGGAACGGGTTGAAGAGATTACCCGGATGCTCAGTGGCCTGGAGATGACGGATACTACGAGAAGGCACGCCCGGGAGATGCTCATGATGGCGCAAAGGAGAGAAGCATGCTGAGAAAAGCCAGCGTCGGCGATGTTAAGACAATCCATAGGATGATCAATGTCTCCGCCGGCAAGGAGGAGATTCTTCCCCGGTCCCTAATGGACATCTACGGCAGTCTCCGCGACTTTTTCGTCTATTATGATGAGCGGGATCAGCTGATTACCGGTGTTTGCGCCATGAATATTATTTGGGAGAATCTGGCCGAAGTCCGCTCCCTGTACGTAGATGAAGCCTACCGTCGTCGGGGCATCGGCAGGATCCTCGTTGAGGCCTGCATATCCGAGGCGATTACCCTGGAAATATTTCGAGTTTTTACGCTTACTTATAAGAAGGAGTTTTTTCAACACGTGGGGTTCCATATCATGGACCGTTCCTCCCTGTCGGAAAAGATATGGACGGACTGTTTCCGCTGCTCCAAGTATCCTGACTATTGTGATGAAATTGCGATGATCATCGAATTATGAAGGTACGGGCAAGGATATTAAATTTTCTGCTCTTGCTGCCGGTCCTTTTTATGACCACGTGTGCACCCATTAAGGAAATGCCCCGTAAGGAATACCAGGGCGGCCCGTCGCCTTTTGTTTCCGTCCAGGAGGCGGGGCGACTTGATGACCTTGATCTTGCTTCTCTGGAAAAAGCGGTTGCCCTGAGCATTCAGTATTATGAAAAGTCCGGTTCTCAAGGGTCTTACTGTTTACGGGATCAATGTTACTCGTCTCGGGAAATGATCGACGGACTGGAGCAATTCCTGAAGATCATGAGGCGAAAGATGATGCCGGAGGAAAGGGAGCGGGAGATCAGGGATGGGTTTATCCTGGTCAAAGCGGCGGATACAGCGGGAGCGGAAGGCAAGGTGCTCTTTACGGGATATTTTGAGCCGATTCTGGAGGGTTCCCGAACTAAAACGGATCGTTTCCGCTATCCCCTCTACAGAACCCCCGACGAAACGGTGGTTGTCCCTGGAAATCGTGCTGAAGGTCAAGACGGTCAAGATAAGTTTGTTGGACGATTGCATAACGGCGAGGTTGTTGCCCATTTCAGCCGCCGGGAAATTGATGAGAGCGGTATTCTCGCCGGCCGGGGACTGGAGATTGCCTGGGTTGACGATCCGGTCGCCCTCTTTTTGCTTCATATCCAGGGATCGGGAAAGATCCGGCTGCCCGATGGCCGCTTGCTCCATGTGACCTATGCCCAGTCCAACGGCCGGCCGTTCCGGGGGTTGACGGGCATGATGGTCGAAAAGGGACATTTAAAAGAGCACGAAAGGTCTTACGAAAAGATGAAAAGGTTTCTCCTCGATAATCCCGAGGGGCGCCAGGACCTGATGAATTACAACGAACGCTATGTCTTCTTCCGGACCGCGGCGGAAGGTCCCCTGGGGGCCTTGAATCTTCCCCTGGTGGCGGGAAGGTCCATCGCCACCGATCTCGATATTTATCCCCCGGGGGCCCTGGCCCTGATCAAAACGCGGAAACCCCTCTATGACGAACAGGGAAGGATCTCCTCCTGGCAGACCTTTTCCCGTTTCGTCCTGAATCACGACACGGGCGCCGCCATCAAGGGTCCCGGGCGGGCGGATCTTTTCTGCGGCACCGGTGCGACGGCGGAAAGGACCGCCGGGGCCATGAAGGAAAGGGGGGAGTTGTATTTTCTGATAAAGAAAAAATAACCTTTAAGTTTGCTTCTTCTCTCTGAGGAAGCAACGGGGGTCTTCGGCAAGATAATCGCCGCTGTAGGCAAGGGCGCGACCGCGGCATCCGCCGCATACGGTGCGGTAGTCGCATTCGCCGCAAAGACCTTTGAGGGTTGCTTCCCTGTTTCTCAGATTTACGAAGACAGGCGATGTTTCGTAAATGGTGCGAAAGGGCAAGTCCCGGACATTGCCCCCGTTCATCTCCACAAAAGGGCAGGGCCAGACGTCGCCGTTGGCTTTGATATAAACAAAACCCCTGCCGGCGGCGCAGCCGTGAAAGACCTTGCTCGCCAACTTGAGTTTCCAGCCCGTATTCACCCCTTTTTTTTCCAGAAGATAGGGCCAGTACTGGGGGCCGGCGACCGGTTCAATGATGGTTGTGACCTGTTTTTGTTTAGCCGTGATCAACCGGCTTAAATCCTGATTGGCGCTTTTTTTCAGGGTGGCATTTTTGATCTTTTCCCCCCGGCCAACCGCCACGAGCTGATACATGAGCATGATACTTGTGTCTTGCTGATCCACGAAATCAATTAGTTCGCCTAAATGGGGGATGTTGTATTCCATGGCGGTCGTATTGATCTGCAGAAGGATGCCGGCCTTTTTAGTGGCTTCCATGGCCCGGATCGTCAAATCAAAGACCTCGGGATCGTTCCTGATAAAATTGTGAATGTCGGGATTGGCGGCATCCAGGCTTATGGCGTTACAGACAACGCCATGCTCCTTAAGCTTCCAGGCCATTTCTTCATCGATAAGGGTTCCGTTGGTGGCGATGATATTGACGAAGCCGGCAGCCTGGGAGTGCTTCAGGAGGGCGAAAATGTCATCTCTGACGAGTGGCTCACCGCCCGTAAAGATTAAGGTTCGAAACTCCTGCATCTCCGCAAGTTGGTCAATGAAGCGTTTGCCATCATCGGTGTTCAGTTCCCGGGGATCGGGTTTGCCGCTGGTGGCATGACAATGGATGCAGCGCAGGTTGCAGGCGGTAGTGACCTCCCAGACAGGATGGCCGGGATAACCGATGCAACCCATCCCGAGGGCACCGTTTGATACTGGGATCGATTTGAGACTGTGGCGGGCGATCCAGCGGGGAAGCAGCTGCCAGTCGTTCAGGTACGCCATGAGCGCAGCGCTGCCCAATTGTCTGAACAAAAGCGATGGCGGCCAGTAGCAGGGCTTGAAGTTTTTCATGATAGCCAGTATGCCAACAGGTACGATCCCGTGGTGCCCAGGTTTACCGCGATCGTCAAGCCGCACATTCCTTCCAGTGTTTTCCGGTTCCGGTCCTTGTTGGCAAGGACCATCCCCATAAGGCACAGAGAAAGCAGCATTACGGGCAGATAGAGATAAAGAGCCTTTCTGGGCACGCCTGCCCGGATGGATAAAAACATGCCGAGGCAGGAAAGAACCGCAAAGGCGATATAAATACCTTTTGCCCATGATCTTCCGAGACGTACGAGGAGGTTCTTCTTGCCGACCCGTCGATCGGCCTCGTAATCCGGAAACTCGTTGATAAGAATGACGTTAAAGATTGACAAGCCGATGGGCAAGGCCAGCCAGTCAATAAGGTGATGGAGATATGCCGTTTGGATATAGAACGCCGCCGCAACGGGAAGCCATCCATAGCAGAAGCCGATTAGTAATTCCCCGGCGCCCGTTTCCACCAGACGCACCGGCCTTGTGGAATAGAAAAAGCCGGGCAGGGCGCCGAGGCAGCCGAGGAGTAAGGTATATGATCCGGTATGGTAATTGAATTGCAAGACAAGTCCGATCACGCCCGCGATCAGGAATGCAATAACGCTGGTCCAGAGAGGGATCTTCCCGGAGACCCCGCCTGCCGGCATTACCCCGGAGCCCCCGGCAAATCGGCTTGGAAAAATGGACTTGGAAATCTTGTCCTCCTGAAAATCATAGTATTCCCCTGATTGATACGTGGACAGCATAATCAGGATAACGGCAAGCAATCCGAGGAGAAAGATGTCGATATGGAAAATTTGATCCGTCCGCCAGGCCAGGAGAGTGCCCAGCAAAAAAGGGAAGATTCCTACCGTATGGAAGGGGGGCCTGGATAGGGTAATCCATTCTCTAAGGGGCAGTCTAACTGCTTGTTTGTCAATCATAATCAACTTTTACGGGCTTTTTCCTTGTCAAAGGTGGTCAAGACCTAACACAGGGGATTTAATTTGTCAAATTGGCCATTTCTTTATCCTTAGCCTGTTCATTGACAGGGGTGAACCTTTCTGCTATACGACATCGCTTGCTGGAACTACAAAATATTAAAGATGTTGCGGAGGTTTAGTGGCAAGGAAGAGAATTCTAAGCGGCATGAGGCCGACAGGCAGACTGCATTTAGGGAATCTGCATGGGGCGCTCCGGAATTGGGTTGATCTTCAGAACGACGGCGCTTACGAGTGTTTTTATTTCGTCGCCGACTGGCATGCCCTGACGAGCGATTATGCCGAGACTGGCGAGATAGCCGGTAACATCATAGATATGGTCATTGACTGGCTGAGCGCCGGTCTGGATCCCGCCAAAAGCACCCTTTTCATCCAATCGAACATCAAGGAGCACGCCGAACTGTTTCTCCTCCTCACCATGATTACGCCCCTGCCCTGGCTGGAAAGAAACCCGACCTACAAGGAAATGAAAGAGGAACTGACCAGCAAGGATCTTACCAATTTAGGCTTCTTGGGCTATCCGGTCCTCCAGGCGGCGGATATTATCATGTACAAGGCCTATGGGGTGCCCGTGGGGGTTGATCAGTTGCCCCATATCGAACTGACCCGGGAGATCGCCCGGCGTTTCAATTTTCTTTACCGGGAGATATTCCCCGCCCCGGAGCCCTTGCTGACGCAGGTGCCGAAACTATTGGGGATAGACGGCCGGAAAATGAGCAAGTCTTATGATAATTCGATCTTCATGAGCGATACGGGGGATGTCTTGCGGCAGAAGGTAGCTTCCATGTTTACGGACCCCCAGCGGCAACGCCGCAAAGATCCTGGTCGTCCGGAATTGTGCAACGTCTTCACCTTTCACGAGTTGTACACGCCCCGGGAAAAAACAAGTGACCTCGCAGAACAGTGCCGAAGCGTCGGCATTGGTTGTACGGACTGCAAAGCGATCCTCGGAGCGGGCATTCAAGACGGCATGAGCCTCATTCATGAACGGCAGGCCTATTATCGGAATCATATCCAGGAAGTCATGGACATTATTGCCGACGGCGATACTCGGGCCACTGCGGTGGCGCGGCAGACGATGGCAGAGGTAAGGGCGGCCATGAAAATCAGTTATGGATTATGAGGTCAAGCTCGACATCTTCGAAGGCCCTCTGGATCTGTTGCTTTATCTGATCAAGAAGAACGAACTTGACATCTACAACATCCCCATCGCCATGATTACGAAACAATATCTTGAGTATATAGATATTCTCAAGACGTTGAATCTCGATCTGGCGGGCGAGTATCTCGTTCTGGCAGCGACCTTGGTGCATATCAAATCGAAGCTGCTCCTGCCCGAGATACCGGAGGAGGGGGAAGAAGAGGCCGACCCCCGGCAGGAGCTGGTGCAGCAACTCCTGGAATATCAGGCATTCAAGACCGCATCCCAGTCCCTTCAGGCGCGGGAGGTACTCGAAAGGGATGTCTTTATCAGGGGTGCCGCCCCCCCCGGTGGAGGCGCCGCCGCCGGACGATGACGACCGTCATCTATGGCAGGAAATCGGGCTATTTGAACTGGTGGATGCCTTCCGGCAGGTTCTCGGCAATCTGGGGCAACCGGAACTGATGGAAATTGATCTGGACCGGACTTCCCTGGCGGATCGGATCAACGAGATTATGGATCAGTTAGGGGAGCATCGCTCCCTTACTTTTGCAGAACTGTTGGACGGTCAAGGGGAGCGGCGGCGGATTATCCAGACCTTGCTGGCGGTGCTGGAACTGGTCAAGCAGCGGCTGATCCGTATTTGTCAGGCGGGGCCCTTCGGGGCGATCCGCCTGTTTTTAGCTGTTGAGGAAGGGCATGGATGAAACCAAAGCCATTATCGAAGGATTGATTTTTGCTTCGGAAACGCCTCTATCAATCGACAAGATCGCCGAGATCATTCCGGAGCGGAATCTCAGCCGTCAGGAGATAACAGCCTATATGCAGGAACTGATGACCGAATACGGCGTGCGGTGCGGCGGTTTTTGCCTCCACGAGGTAGCCGGAGGGTATCAGTTTCGGACCAGGCCGGAATTGTCGGCGTGGATCGCTAAGCTGAAGGGAACCCGGGCGGCGGTTCTGACAACCGCTGCCCTGGAAACCCTTGCCATCATTGCCTACCGTCAGCCTGTCGTCAAAGCGGAGGTGGAGCGGCTGCGGGGCGTAGATGTCTCCCGCCCCCTGCGAACCCTCCTGGGAAAAAGGCTCGTTCGGATGGTGGGCAGGAAGGACGTCCCGGGAAAGCCCATGATCTACGGGACGACCAAAAAATTTTTGGAGGTCTTCAGTCTGAAGGATCTGTCTGAATTGCCGACCATGGGAGAACTGAAGGATTTAACAAAATGACGGCTTTCTTTTTGCGAGGTGATCGGAAATGACGATGAAGGAAAAAATCCGGGCAAAGGTGCCCTTGCCGGGAGAGCGGCTGCAGAAGGTTCTCGCCGGGGCGGGGATTGCCTCCCGCCGGGCGGCGGAAGAAATAATCCGCCAGGGAAGGGTAACCGTGAATGATCTCATTGTCAAAGAGATGGGGGTAAGGGTTCACAGAGACGATGAGATCCGCGTGGACGGGCGCATGATTGGTCCCCGTCCTGACAAGGTTTACCTCATGCTGAACAAACCGCGGGGATATGTGACCACCATGAAAGATCCCGAGGGAAGACCCGTAGTCACGAAGCTGCTTCCCGAGGAAGCGGGGAGGGTTTTTCCCGTAGGCAGGCTTGATTACGATTCCGAAGGGCTCCTCCTGTTTACCAATGACGGTGATTGGGCCTTCAGTCTTCAGCATCCCCGTTTTCTTCAGCAGAAGACCTATCTGGTCAAGGTCAAGGGCAATATCACCTCGTCAGAGATACGGCGCCTGGAGAAGGGCTTCGATTTGGAGGACGGCCCTTTCCGGCCCCTTCGCTTTCAGGTCGGGAGGATGAATGATAAGAGCTGCTGGATAGACATTACGATCAGGGAAGGGCGAAACCGTATCTTGAGAAGGGTTTTTGAGCATTTAGGACTTCCCGTAATTCGCCTCATCCGCACCGCTATTGGAGATTTAACGCTGCAAGGTCTGGAGGAAGGCCAGAGCCGTTTCCTGTTTCCCCAGGAAGTAGCGGCGTGTCTACCGCCGCAAGATCGGAGAAGTACCAAAAAATATTCAAAAATATCTTGACATTCGAAATAAAATAAATAATAGTCCACGAAAAAGTAAGCTATATTATCATGTTATTTGAAATGTTGGTTTGCTATTGCAATTTTACAGGAGGAAGGTGTGAATAAATCGGGATTGATTGAGGCAGTGAGCAGAAAAGAGAATATCACGGAGAAGAAGGCCGTGGAAGTCGTTAATCTCATCTTCAAAGGTTTCACCGACGAGCTGAAAAAGGGTGGACGAATTGAAATACGCGGTCTGGGAAGCTTTGTGGTGCGCGATTATGAAGCCTATACGGGAAGAAACCCGAAGACGGGAAAGAATATCAAGGTGTCTCCCAAGAAGCTGCCCTGTTTCAAAGTGGGCAAGGAGTTGAAGGAAAAGGTCGATCAGTAGAAATAGCCTGCCTCAAGTTCTGACCGGTCATTTGAAGATATGTCTGGGATCAGTCCGAGGCCAACCATAGCCCGAGGACGATCCTTTTTTTTACGAAAGAAGTATCCCCCGTCTATCATGATTCACGCTGGTCTTTTTCTGGCGACCCTGCTGACCACGCTGATTGCCGGAGCGCTCCAACAGGGGATTAATCCCCTCGAGTCGCCCTTGAGCGTCTGGCGGGGGATTCCTTTTTCTTTTACCCTGATCATTATTCTGGCATCCCATGAGTTTGGCCACTATTTCATGGCCAAGCGGTACGCCGTTGATGTGACCCTGCCTTATTTCATCCCGGCCCCTTCCTTTATCGGCACCTTCGGCACCTTCGGGGCCTTCATCAAGATGAAATCACCCATCCTTGACCGGCGCATGCTCCTGGATATCGGCGCTGCCGGACCGGTTGCGGGGATGGTGGTTGCCTTGCCGGTGCTGCTCGTCGGTCTCATGCTCTCCGATGTCCGCCCGGCCTCGAGCGGGACGGGCACTAACCTGGGCAGTTCACTGCTCTTCTCCCTCCTGAGCTGGATCGCTCATGGGAGCCTGCCAACGGAGACGGATATCGTCCTACATCCCATTGCCTTTTCCGGATGGATCGGATTGCTCGTCACTTGCCTGAATCTGCTGCCCGTGGGTCAACTCGACGGCGGTCACGTGGCATATGCCGTTTTCGGCAGGAGGCAGCGCGGCCTTGCCAGGATTATCTTTCTGCTGCTCATCCTGCTGGGTTTGACTAGTTGGACGGGCTGGCTGGTCTGGGCGGCAATCCTTTATCTGATGGGATTGGATCATCCCCCCGTGGTCTATGAGTGGATCCCCCTGGACCGGCGAAGACTTATTATCGGCTGGGCGGCGATGGGGATCTTTGTTATGACCTTTACCCCCGCCCCCTTTTAGCAGGCTGTTGAAAAAGGCCCATATGCTGCGTTGCCCTGCGTCCTTCGTCACTGCGGCGTACGCAAAAGTACGCCTCATTCCTCGTCTTTTGCGCGCCTTGCCTCTGGATCTTTTTGAACAGCCTGTCAGGCCGTCAGGTCATCAGGCCTTCTTCCCGGAAACTGAAAAAACGGTTTTCCCCGATGATGATGTGATCGTGAACGAGGATATCCAGGGTCCGCGCCGTTTCTTGGATCGTCCTGGTAAGACGGATATCCGCATCTGACGGCCGGACATGTCCGGAGGGATGGTTGTGAACCAGAATGATTGCCGAGGCCTTGCATTGAAGGGCCTTTTCGAGGACCTTGCGGGGATAGACGACGGCCTGGTTGACAACGCCTTCCTGGATCGTTGCAAAGGTTATGATCTTGTTCTGGGCGTCGAGGTAACAAACCCGGAACTCCTCGTCTTTCAGGGCTCCCATGGAAGTCTTGCAGAAATTGAGCAATTCGGCGGTGCAGGAGACCTGAGGCCGGTCCTGGGCCTTCTGCAAAAGGTAGCATGAACCGATATCCCTGATAAGTTTGATCAGAATGGCGGTGTGAGAACCGATGCCCTTGACCTGTTGTAGCTCCTCGATGTCGGCGTCAATAACCCCTTTCAGGCCGCCGAATTCCCTGAGGAGGACCTTGGCCAGTTCTTTTACGTCTTTTTGCGGGAGCCCATAGGTAAGGAGCATCTCCATGATTTCATAATCGTGAAAGCCTTCCAGGCCTGCTTCAAGGTATTTGTCTTTTAGACGTTGCCGGTGACCGTGATAATGAGGTTCTTGTTTTTCATTCATCATGCAAATACCTGGATCCCATTAGTCCCGTCTGTTTTCATTCCGGATTTTACAAAAACCCCCTCCCCTGCAAGGGGAGAGGGCAGCGAGAAATATTATGCGAGAAAGTCGATATTGGTTTTATTCCCTTGCTGATCCTCTCAGCCCAAGTTGGCGTTAACGAAATCCCAGTTGATCAATTTGTCAATGAAGGCAGCTAAATAATCGGCGCGACGGTTTTGGTAGTCGAGATAATAGGCGTGTTCCCAGACGTCGATGGTCAAAAGGGGTTTCATGTTCTTGGCCAGGGGATTGTCGGCATTGGCGGTCTTGACGATCTTGAGGGCCCCCTGGTCAAGAGTTAGCCAGGCCCAGCCGCTTCCGAACTGGGTAAGGCCGGCGTTTTTAAGTTCTTCCACAAATTTTTCATAGCCACCCCAGGCGGCGTTGATCTTTCCGGCGATCGCCCCGGTCGGAAGTCCTCCCCCGTTGGGTTTGATGCCCTGCCAGTAAAAGGAATGGTTCCATGCCTGGGCGACATTGTTGAAAATGCCGATCTTGGCTGTGTCACCAGCAGTTTTCCGGATGATGTCTTCCGGGGAGGCATTTTCCAACTCCGTTCCCGCCAGCAGCTTGTTGGCGTTGTCAACATAGGTCTGGTGATGTTTGCCGTGGTGGAATTCAAGGGTTGTGGCGCTGATATGGGGTGCCAGCGCCTCTTTGCCGTAGGGTAGTTCGGGGAAAATAATGGCCATAGTGTGACTCCTTTCTCATTCATGTTAGATTTCACTTTTTAAAATAACAACGAATCCCATGGTTGGCAAGGGATTTTAATGTGTCCGCCGGCAACCATTTTCCGCAGTTCCTTTTTGTTGAACTTACCCACCCTGGTCTTGGGAATCTGAGCGAGAAGGACAACCTCACCGGGAATCCACCCGGCGGCCCGGACCCGGTCTTTCAAAAAGCCTTTCAACTCCTCCGTAGTCACCGCTGCGCCAGGTTTGAGAACCACACCGCCCAAGGGGGGTCTTCTTAGTATGGGCGATGCCGATCACGGCCGCTTCTGCCACGCCTGGGTGGGCCGTAATGGCGTTTTCCAGATCCACGGAAGAAATAATCCATTCTCCCCTGCTTTTGATGAGATTCGTGGTCCTGTCCACGAGGCGGACATATCCCTCCTCATCGATGGCGCCCATTCGAAATCATAATGATCCGGAAATTGTGCGATGTCTTTTCTGCCGGTAATCCATCCAGATGATAAAAAAGATCAGAAATATTGAACATACTGCCGAAGGAAGAGAGGCTTCTCTGTTGAAAAAAACCAGTGCCAGCCCTCCGGAGAGACCATAATTCTTCAGCGTGCCGAGCAGGGTAAGGCTGATCAGGGTCTTGCTTCCCACCCGGAACAGCCTGCCTGCGGTATCAATGAGATAGCCAAGTACAAAGATGCTGAGAAAGGCGGTAGTCGCCACCGGGATGATCAGGGCCGGATTGCCCACAATAAGCTGGCGGTTGACACCGATGATGGTGTAGATGATTAGAAAAAAGACCAATCTGTTATCAGACCTTTGAAGGGTGCGATCGGTCGATGCCAGCCCTTAAATAGCAGCACCCGGGAAATGAGAATCGGCAGGAAGATCAATTCCCCGGAGATTGTCGTCAGCCTTATGGGATCGATATTTTTAATCCCCAGGAAAAAATAGGCCATTAGGGGCAGGATCATAAGGGCGACCAGATAAGCCCCGATCGTGCTGAAAAGGGTGAAGGCTTCGTTGCCTTTCAGGATAGCGGTGAAAGGTATGACGGCCACGGCGGGAGGAACGGCGGCGATGAGGACAAAGCCGGCCCGAAGAGATGGCTCTTGAACCAGCAGCCGCGTCAAGATAAGAATGACGACGCTCAGGACAAGATAATTCATCACACTGCCGAGAAAGGCAGGCATGATCATGGTGCGGGCCGACTGGAAAGCGTGATTGGGGATATTCAGCGTGGAAACGGTCATTACCAGGGCCAGACCCGGTATGATCAGCGGCTCCGTCCACGAAGCGGCCAGCTCCGTCAATAATCCGCAAACTGTTGCCAATAGGAAGATGAAGTTCCGGTTGCTGAAAAGGGCCTTCAGCTTCGCCATGTCAATGGGGCAAATAATTTCATAATTGCCGAATCCTCTGGGTGAAGGCAATAGGTACTTTCATCATCTCTTATCTGTTATTTCCCTTGCGGATGGTTACGAACATGGTGTGGTCATCACGTTTGACCAGGAGCATGATGGTTTCCGTCTTCGCGCTGCGGGCAAGTTCGTCCGTTAAATCCTTCATTCCCAGTATTTTGATGCGATTGACATTAAGAATGATATCGCCGCCTTTCAGTCCCGCTTCGTCGGCGGGGGAATTCGGATGGACCTTGGTGATCACGATGCCGCCCTTCTCCTGGAGTCCCAGATTTCGCGCCATTTCGGGTGTGATTTCCTGCATGGTCATTCCCATTTGATCGACGGGTTTGCCGCTGGGGGCTACTTCCCGCAGGTCCTTTCTTTCACCGGCAACAATTTCAAGATTTTTTCCCTGTCCGTCGCGAATAATCCGGACGACAACTGTTTTACCCACGGGCAGGCCGGCGACGATCCTGAGGAGTTCATGGCTGTCCTGAATCGGCCGGCCAGCGATGGCGATAATAATGTCGCCTGTCCTGATTCCGCCCTTATCCGCAGGGTCGCCCGGGAAGACCTGGCCGACCAGGGCGCCCTGACGGTCTTTCAGTTTCAGGTTCTCTGCCATGTCCGGCGTGATGTCTTGAATGGAAAGCCCTAGCCAGCCCCGAGTTACGTAGCCTTTGGTCTTCAGATCATTGAGTACATCTTTGGCGAGGTTAATGGGGACGGCGAATCCGATCCCCTGACCATGCGCGACGATGGCCGTGTTTATGCCAATGACCTCGCCTTCGAGATTGAAGAGCGGGCCGCCGCTATTACCGGGATTTATGGAAGCGTCGGTCTGGATGAAGTTGTCATAGGGGCCGGCGTCGATAACCCGGCCCTTGGCGCTGACGATCCCGGCGGTAACCGTATGGTCGAGGCCGAAAGGGTTGCCGATGGCAAAAACCCAATCGCCGACGCGCAGTTTATCGGAATCGCCAAACTTAACAAAGGGAAGGTAACCGTCAGTCTTGATCTTGATGAGGGCCAGATCGGTATTGGGATCTTTACCCTTCACTTCGGCATCGTATTCTTTGCCGCTGGAAAGCTTGACCTTGATCTTGTCTGCTTTGGCTACCACGTGGTTATTAGTGACAATGTATCCGTCCTTCGAGATGATTAGGCCTGAGCCGAGGCTTTTTTGCTTTAATTCTCTTTCCGGAATGTCACCGAAGAAACGACGGAAGAAATCGTCGTTGTCAAGGTTGCCGTGAGGTATATTTCCGGAGAAGCCGCGACTGGATTTGATGGCCTGGGTGGTACTGATGTTCACGACGGTGGGTCGCCATTTTTCTACCAAATCGGCGAAGGAAAATGTGTTCCCATTATCCTTGCCGGGGGTGCGGATGGCGGCTGCCGAGCCAACTCCCGGCGTTGCCAGGGCAAGGCACACGATCGTTAAAATCACGATACAAAAACAATATCTATTTTTAGCCTGCCATGATTTCATAATCGACCTCCTTGGGGATCTTTTTAAAGATATTGTGACCATATATCTTACTGCTGTTGTCCCTGTCAACGGATATAAAAACTCACCTTTCGATATCCTTTTTATTGTGTTAGGTTCCGCCCTCAAAGGAGAATATCATAAATGAGAAAAACAGGGAGTCTCAGAAAAGGGCCTGTAGCCAGCACTCCTGTTCCAAAAAAAATCGGTCTCGCCTTGGGCAGCGGCTCCGCCCGGGGCTGGTCGCATATCGGCGTCATTCGTGGCCTGCAGGAGGCGGGCATCCACATCGATCTGGTCTGTGGAACGTCCATGGGGGCTATGGTCGCCGGGGCCTTTGCCGCAGGTTTTATTGATGTGATGGATGAATGGGTGCGCGGTTTGACCTGGGCCGACATTCTTGGATTCATGGATGTCAGGCTGCCGCGCTCAGGTCTGATTGAAGGAGACAAACTGACCCGGTATTTCCGGGAAAAGATTTCCGATTCAAACATCGAGGACCTGCCCATGCCCTTTGCCGCAGTGACGACGAATCTCAAATCCGGCCGGGAAACATGGATAAGGGAGGGGTCCCTGATGGACGCCATTCGGGCGAGCATGTCCATGCCCGGGATCTTGACCCCCTTTAATCGTGAGGGAGGATGGTTTGTCGATGGCGGACTTATCAACCCCGTGCCCGTGTCCCTTTGCCGGAACATGGGCGCTGATATTGTCCTTGCCGTCGATCTTAATAAGGATATTATGGGCCGGAGTTTTAATCGATCCGAAGGCCGGGAGGAGGAGCCGCGACGGGAAGCAAGCGGCCAGTATCTTCCTAACCGCCTCGCTTCGTTTTTTAACGGCAAGCTCAAGTCAAGACAAATGTCGATCTTCAAGCGTTTTGCCCAGAACCAACCCAGCAAGGGACCGACGCTCTTTGAGGTTATTGCCACATCCATATATATAATGCAGGACCAGATCACCAAGCACCGCTTGGCCACCGATCCCCCGGACGTCCTGATCCTGCCCCGTCTTGCCCATATCGGCCTGCTTGAGTTCAACCGGGCCGAGGAGGCAATTGACGAAGGACGTAAAGCAGTAGCGTTGACGCTGCCCATATTACAAGATGTCATAGGAGCGCGATGAACAAGAGACTGGGTATTGCCTTTGCCATCCTGTTCCTGACGCTTGTGATTGGTGCCACGGGCTATCATTTTCTGGAGGGGTTTAGCATTTTCCAGGCCCTCTACCTGACCGTCGTAACCATCTCCACCGTTGGTTACGGCGATGTATATGCCCGTAGCACCGGTGGTATGGTGTTTACCATCTTCTTGATCATTGCCGGTGTGGGGACGATGTTTTATACGGTCAGTCTCGTTGCGGAAACCATCGTCGAAGGGCGCCTGCGGGCCATTATGGGAAAGGGAAAGCTGAAAAGGATTATCAAGAGAATGAAAAATCATTATATCATCTGCGGATGCGGAAGAATCGGATTCCTGATTTGTCGCGAACTGGCGGCGGAAAAAGTCCACTTTGTGGTCATCGAAAAAAATCCCGAGGTAATCCAGAGAATCGAGGACGAAGGTTTCCTCTGCTATCATGGCGACTCTACAAGCGACAAGTCGCTCATTGAAGCAGGCATCAAGCATGCCAAGGGAATTGTCTGCGTCCTGCCTACGGATGCGGAGAATCTCTATGTAATATTGACAGCCAAGGAGCTGAATCCCGATTTGTTCGTCCTCTCCCGTTCGGAAGAAGAGCAGTCGGAACGCCGCTTAATGAGAGCGGGTGCGGACCGGGTCATCTCGCCCTATACCCTGGGGGGCATGAGGATGGCCATGCTCGACTTCATCGAAATTTCAACCAGACGGCAGAGCCTGGAGCTGAGGATGGCGGAAGTAGTCGTCGGCGACGGTTCGGTGGTGGCCGGCAAGACCTTGGAAGCATCAGAAATACGACAGAACTATGGCCTGATCATTGTCGCCGTGAAGAAGCATTCCGGTAAAATGGTCTTCAACCCCGCTGCCTCTTATCCCATAGAAATAGGCGATAAGCTCATAGCTCTTGGGGAAGACGATAATGTCATGCGGTTCAGCAAGGTATGTGCCGGTCAGGGCGTTACAATCCCTGGGAGGCGCTTTATGATGATGCCTGATCCGCTGAAGAGGCTGGCGGCAAGGATAAAGGCGGCGAAAGGGGAAATATCTCCAGACCTGATCTTGAAAAACGGTCTCGTTGCTGATCTTTTCTCCGGTGCGAGCATGCGGACGGATGTGGCCATCTGCGACGGGCTAATCGTCGGTTTGGGGGAATACGACGGTCCCCACGTCGTGGATGCTTCAAAATATCATGTCGCCCCCGGATTTATGGACGGCCATTTTCATATCGAAAGCTCCATGCTTTCACCGCGGGAATTGGCCAGACAGGAGCGACGTGTCCTGGGGTTGGCGGAAATGATGAACTTTCCCGGGGTGAACTTTTGTGACCCCGTGGTTTTTGGCAAGCTTGCCGCCTACGGTGATCGTATCAGGGACGGCCACGCCCCCCTGCTTACGGGGAAAGATCTCAACGCCTATATCAGCGCCGGCCTCCGTTCCGATCACGAATGCACCCGGCTGGAAGAGGCAAGAGAAAGACTTCATAAAGGCATGCAGATCATGATCCGCGAAGGAACCCAGGCCAAGAATCTTGCCGCCCTCCTTCCCCTGGCCAATGCCATGACGCTCAGGCAATGCTGCCTGGTGACGGATGATCTCCATCCCCACGACATCATGCGTCAGGGCCATCTGGATGCGGTCATGAGTCTGGCCATTGCCCAGGGAATGGACCCGCTCTGGGCCATGGCCATGGTTACCATCAATACGGCCCGGTATTGCGGCCTCCGGGATTACGGCGCCGTGGCCCCCGGCTATCGTGCCGATCTGGTCCTCCTTGCTTCTTTGAATCCGGTGCGGGTGGAAGCTGTTTTTAAAGACGGCCGGCAGGTCGTTGATCACGGCAAGCTTATCATCGATATCCCGGCGAGCGTCCTGCCGGCCGATGTCACCTCCATGCAGGTCAAACCTTATGATGTGAGTGCCTTCGCGATCCCCGCAGCGGGAAAGCGGGTACGGGTCATCGATCTCATCCCGGACCAGATTCTGACGGGTGCTGCCGTTCTTGAGGCGTCTGTCCGGGATGGCCGGCTTATCCAGGATACCCGGCGGGATATCTTAAAAATTGCCGTGATCGAGCGCCATCGGGGGACAGGCAACATCGCCCTGGGCCTCGTCCGGGGATTCCAACTTAAAAAAGGGGCCCTCGCAACAACGGTCGCTCATGATTCCCATAACATCATCTGCGTGGGGTGTTCCGATGCTGACATGTATGTAGCGGTCAAGGAGGTGGAAGCGATGCGGGGAGGCCTGGCCATTGCCTGTGACGGCGAGATAACGGCCCGAATGGCCCTGCCCATCGCCGGGCTCATGTCCGATTGTCCCCTGGCGGAGATTGGCCGGGGGTGGGAACAAATCAGATCCGAAGCTCAGCAGTTGGGATGTCGATTACGAGAGCCCTTCATGCATCTTTCCTTCCTGGCATTACCGGTGATTCCCGAACTCAAGCTGACGGCCAGGGGGCTCGTGGATGTCAATAAATTCGACTTCGTACCGCTCTTTGTGGATTAGGGGGGCACTGCCAAAAAAAGCGAAAAACTCTTTACACAACCGACACCGTCGCCGATGATGGCAATCTGGACGTCCCCGTGTGTGTTGAGAAATGCTGGGCAATCTCTTCCCGGGGCTGTATGCCTTGCTGGGCAGGGTCGAGGTGCGACGGCCAATAGAGCAGGATGGCCTCAGGATCGACTCTCAGTCCAGTAAGTATATGGAATGCAAGAAGATTATCTCTCTTTGTCAGTAGCATGTCGTCCTCCGGACCGAGGTTACGCACCGGATTCGGTTTTGCCTGATCTCTTACCCTTACCTGACGACGCCCTATAGGGAGCTGATTAATTGCCGGGCATATCGAGGACTGGTGCGTAAATGTCCCTTTCTGTGCCCTGCGGGGGCACGACATCCCCGCCGGGCTTTATTAAAAAAAGGATGCGACCTGTCGGCTGGCGACGCTCTGCAAGATTCGCCGATTTGCCCGCCGGCAGCGATCTAATCAAGAAATAATCCACTGGCATGCCAGTGGTATGAACAATGGCTATGCCGGTGATTAGTGGCGAGAGAAAAGAAATCTCCTACAATGAGAGCGCCAACTACTCAGAGGAGGAGATTTCAAATGGGACATTTTTATAGATTAGCACACTCAGTTTGGGATTGTAAGTACCATATTGTTTGGATACCGAAGTATAGACGAAAAGCGTTGTACGGTGAGAAGCGAAGGATTGTAGTAGATACGATCAAGCAATGGGCTCGAATCAAGAGGATAGAGATTATAGAAGGGCATGCGATGTCTGATCATATTCATCTTTGCGTTTCGATACCTCCGAAATATTCGGTGGTTCACGTTATTGGTCTTCTGAAAGGTAAAAGCGCTTCAGAAGTTATGAGTTTCGGAAGCAAAAGCAGTCGAATGGTACGTGGTCGGCGATTCTGGGCTCGTGGCTATTGTGTTAGCACCGTTGGCCTTGATGAAGAAAAGATACGGGAATATATTAGAAATCAGGAAAAGCAAGATAAGTTGCAAGAGGATGTGGACATATAGATAAAGAAAGTAGTTGGCCAGAGCCCCCCCTTTTAGGGGGGCTCTGGATACCACCAGTTTACTGGTGGTATCCATTTCTATTCTGGACAGATGTGATAGCAAATATATGATTATATCTAGGTAACATACCTTAATAAATAATTATTATAGATGCTTTGTGATCGACGAACAACTGAGGGCAAGGGAGAAGACTCCAGGTGATGTTGCGTGAGAGCACAGATCCCAAGGGCGGAGTAATAGGGTATTATAAGCCTCACAATGGGAAACGGCGAAGATGTGGAAATACAACAAAAGCAAGAATGACCAGGACCCGCCTAGGGTAGATGGGCAATCCATTGCAGAGTTTGAAGGGGAGTTGAAAGCCAACCTTTTTAAGGTCTGGAAGCGGATGTCCTCAGGCAGTTATTTCCCACCACCTGTACGTCGGGTCGATATACCAAAGGACAATGGGGGAATAAGGCCGTTGGGTATCCCAACGGTCGCAGACCGCATTGCCCGGATGGTTGCCAATAAGATACTTGGAGCCGATCTCGGAAGGTTATTTCCATCCGGATTCTTATGGATATCGGCTAAAGAAATCGGCGCTTGAGGCCATAGGGGTTGCACGTCAGCGGTGCTGGCGATACGACTGGGTTCTTGACCGCGACATCGAGGGTTTCTTTGACAACGTCGACCATGGTCTTTTGATGCGGGTGGTAAGGAAGCATACCGATGGCAAATGGGTAATGCCATAAGTCGAAAGATGGCTGGAGACCCCGGTGCGAAGGGAAGATGGCGGCCTGATTCATTAGAATCAAAAGGATTCCGCAAGGAGGGGTGATCAGCCCTTGCTTGCGAATCTCTTTTTGCATTATGTGTTCGATACGTGGATGCATAGGCAGTACCGTTCAAATTCCATTTGAGCGTTACTAATCAGCCATTTACCTTGTCCTTCAGCGCCTGAACAATATTCTTGTTCGATGGGCACCCGGAAATACAAAGGATTAAGGGGGCATAGCCATCCAGGCTTTCCAGGTAAGCCAAGGTCTCTACAGGGAAGCTATTTCTTCCGGAGTTTCACCGCCCAGGAAGAAATCTTCTGTTCTCCCCGCAAAATGCATCCCCGGCTGGAATAGAGGTCCTCATAAACGAGGCGCAAATATTCCGTGCCTTGGAGGGTGCCATCACCAGAAGAAAATAAAGAGATGATGGAATCATCGATGATGATGAACTTTCCCGTCATTTTTCCGAAGGCCGGGTTCTCGGAACTCCAGGTCGTAAGCTCCTGGCCTCGTTCCATGGGGACTATCTCGTGGCGGGTTTTATATGCCGCCTGCTTGTCTCCCTGGAGGGCCATGAAGGAATCGTTGATCCACCGCCCGTCCGTATGGGTTATCTTTGTTTCCCCCGCCACGGGATGATACCGCCCCTGACCGTCCATATATGTCCCCTTGGCGATCCAGATGTTTTCTTCAAAAAGAAAAGGTTGATAAATCACGGCTTAACCTTTGCAGAGAGTATTTTCATGATGAGACTGTAGGTAATGAATCGTGATGAGTCAAGGAAAGAAAAAGGACTGGCCCCCTTTCACCGTTCCTTGACTTAGAGGGGAAATCAGTATTAAGGAGCACCATCGATTTGAAAGGATTGCCAGTATGAACATTATTGTTTCCGGATCACTCGCTTACGACAGGATTATGGATTTTGCGGGACGCTTCTCCGATCATATCCTGCCTGATAAAATTCACGTTTTAAACGTCTGTTTCCAGGTAAACGGCATAAAGGAAAAATACGGCGGCACTGCGGGCAATATTGCCTATTCCCTGGCACTGCTGGGTGAAAAGCCGATCATCTCTTCCACCATCGGCCATGATTACGAAAGGTACTTCGCCTGGCTGAAAAAGAACGGGATTTCTACGGAAAACATAAAGATCATAGAAGATGAATTTACGGCGGGCGCTTATATCACCACCGACCAGGCCGACAACCAGATCACCGGTTTCAACCCTGGGGCCATGAAGCATCCCGCTGTCTTGGACTTCGACAAATTTCATCCCCAAGAAACTATCATTATCGTCTCTCCCGGCAACCTCGAAGACATGGCGACTTACCCGCAAGCCTGTAAAGCCAGGGGAATCAATTATATCTTTGATCCGGGACAATCGCTGCCCATGTGGGAACCAAAAGAACTAATCCAGGCCATAGACGGGTGCCGAATCCTCATCGTCAATGATTACGAGCTGGATATGATTATGGGCAAGACCGGTTTGAACAAAAAGGCCTTACTGAAACTCGCAAGGACGATCATTTCCACCCGTGGAGAGATGGGGTCCCGGCTTTCCACGCAGGACAGTGAAATTGACATTGCCCCCGTCAAGGAAAGAAGAGTCGAAGATCCGACGGGGGCTGGCGATTCTTACCGGGGTGGCCTGATCAGCGGTCTGGTGAGGGGCGAGGACATCGAGCACTGCGCCAGGATGGGCAGCGTATGCGCCTCCTTCGCTGTCGAGTCCTACGGCACCCAGGAATACAGTTTCACCCTTGATGAATTCAATGAGCGACTAAACGGCTGATCGGCATTTTTCCGGTCGGACTCATTAAGGAGACCCAGGAAGGAGAATGATCATCCCCATGAGCGTTTCAGTAGACCGCCACCTTTACCTCCTTGTGATTTGACATCCGGACCAGGGCCACGAGGATGATCGCGGCGAGAGGAAAAAGGGCACGATATTCATAGACGGCCTCGAAGGCGAAACTTGCCGCCCGCAGGAGGATGATTTGTTTGGCCTGGACGAGCAGACGATTCCAGGTGTCCGGATCAAAGGTGGCGGACCCGTTACCCGCATATTGCTGGAGGCGTCCGAAGAGATCGGAAAGCGTAGAAAGCATCCTTTTTGACTGATAAAACCGCGGTTGCATAGGACGTGCCGACTGACCCGGCGACGAGACGGGCAACATTCACCAGGGTGGAGCCGTTGGCGATGTCTCTTTCTGCGAGGGTGCTCAGGGCCAGCAGGGTGATGGGGGCGAAGGCGCCGCCGATAAAGAATCCCCAGAAGATGTAGTCCAGAAAAAGAATTCCCCGGGGCGTATCGATATTTGTCTGAAAGATCCAGGAGGCTACGGCGGCACCGAGGAGGATGACGACGGCGACAGCCTTGGGGTTGATCCGGTCCGAGAGGATTCCCGACATAAGGGTGGCGATTCCGGCAAAAAGGGCGCCGGGGAGGAGAATTATGCCGGACTGGAAAGTGGAATAACCGTGGACCTGCTGCAAATATATGGGGAGGAGAAAGAAGAAACCGTAGGCCGTAATGGAAAACAGCATCATCGCCCAGATGCTCAGCCGGAAAGGCTGATGACCCATGATCCGCCGGGGGAACAAGGGATTGGCGCTGAAGGTCATCCAGGCAGCGGCGGCGATTCCCGAAGCGATAAAAACGATGATCAGTGTCAGGATGAAATCGGAATGGAGCCAGCCGTGCTCCTGTCCCTTGCCGAGAAAGACGATCAGCGCCGACAGGGCGACGGACGCGAGCAGAAAGCCGATGCAATCGAAGGGAAGATGTTTTTCTTCGGAGAGAACATTCCTCATCAGCCACCAGATCAGGGCCGCATCGATGATCCCCACGGGAATATTGATGAAGAATACCCAGCGCCAATTCAGATATTCCGTTAGGAGGCCCCCTAAGGTAGGTCCGAGGGCCGGGGCGAAGGATGCGGAAATTCCATAGACTCCCATGGCCAATCCTCTTTCCTCGGGGGGGAAGGTTTCATAGAGGATAAGCAGTCCCACGGGCATCATGATCCCTTCCGCGATACCCTGAAAAAAGCGGGCGAAAAGCATCACCTCCAGGGTGGTGGCTAATCCGGCCAGGGCCGACATAACTACGAACAGGATAATCCCGCAGATGTATACGTTCCGGTGGCCGACGGCGGTCATGGCAATGGCGGCGCCGAGGAAATAGGTAATGACAACCCACTGGATGCCGTAGATGTCCGTCTCCATGGCTGCCATCATCTTGGGCAAAACAATGTCGACAATGGTCGTGTCCAGGAGGGCGATGAAGACGCCCACGGAGACGAGGATGGCGATTACCCATTTGTTCGGATTCATGTCTGACAGGGGAGGCAGGTCATTTGGCGATGGAAACCTCGCACGCCAGGCCCGGCAAGAGATCAGGGTGACTATTAAGATTATCGATGGCGATGCGGACGGGAATCCGCTGGACTACCTTCGTAAACTCGCCGGCGTATACATCCCGGGGAATGAGGGCGAATTCCGCCGCCGAGGCCGGGGTTACGACAACGACCGTTCCCGTCAGGTTCCGATCGGGCAAATTATCGACGGTAAAGACGGCCTTTTTCCCGGGAGTGATGTGGCGGACCTTGGTTTCTTCAAAGCGGGCCTCGATATAGCCGCTGTCGGGATTATAAATACCGAGGGCAGGTCTCCCCGGCGTGGCGTAATCTCCCTCCCGGACAAGAATGCGGGCGACAACGCCATTGATCGGGGCCTTGACCTCACAGCGGGAGCGGTTCAGCTTAGCAAGCTTCCGGGCTTCCTCGGCCTTATGAATCCCGTCGGTGACCTCGCGGTTAACCGCTTCCGCCTTGGCAATGACTGATCGGGAGGCCTCGGCTTCTTTCAAGCGGGCCGCGGCATAGGAAACCTGAGCTTTGGCGGTGTTAAAATCAGCCGTCGCCACCCGCCAGGAAGTTTCTACTTCATCGAAACGGGCTTTTCTGATGGTCTGCTTCTCATAAAGCTGCTTGAACCGTTTGTACTGAAGCTGCCAGTGGTCAAGATTGGCCTGAGCCTTGATTTTTTGCTTCCCCGCGACTGCGAGGGCTGCCCGGGCTGCGTCAATCGTTGCGGGGACGGTGAGCCGCGCCTGGTTCAGCTCCGCCTGGGAGCGTTCCTGCCGGGAATGACCGGAGGCAAGGTCCGCATCGGCCAGACCCAAGTGGCGGTCCAGTTGCTCCGGATCGATGCGCAACAGAACCTGGCCCGCCTGTCCTTCCTTTACGGTTATCTCGCTGATCCTCCCGGGAACCTCCGGGGCGATATTGGCCATGTCGGCTTTGATATAGGCGGCGTTGGTCGTCACGTGGTTCAAGCGCCAGTAGAGCCAGCGGCCGCTGAGGATCAACGTCACCGACAATATCAGCATCAGGAATACCCTCCCGCCGAGGCGCCATTTATTTACCTTTGTCTTGGTATCATCCATCTTTTCGAACCTCCCGCATCATAATTCCATACAAGAGAAGTTGGAGCAGGTCATCGATCTCCCGTTCCATTTTGTCAGGCGTCTCCTCAAAGACCAGGGGTACCTCCAGCCGGTTGAGAACATTTTGTAGCGTTTTAGCGAGATGTTCGGGATCGGCGGATCGAAATATTCCGTCTGTCTGCCATTTCCTCAAAAGGGCAGCTATCATGTCCCTTTCGGAGTCGCGAAAGGTTGTTGCGTGGGCGGCGTAAAGCTGGGCAACTTCTTCGCCTACATCCCGGGGAACCATGAGCAACTCCCGGAGTTGTTGAAAATGGGTTAGCTTGGCCATGATCAAGGCACGAAGCTGACGGGGGGGATCCGCTGAAGATGAGAGGCCCTGCTCCATACCCGTGAGGACGGCATGTTCTTCCCGGGTAATGACGGCATGGAAGATAGAGCGGGTATGGCAAAACTGGACAGGTGCATAAGTGGGAGGATTGTTCTAT
>DYRD01000095.1 GCA_020718905.1 Syntrophus aciditrophicus
GATGTCATCATAACCCTTGGCCCATAGCTCATCGCGGATCTTACGGCTGCCATACCCGCTCTATCTGGAAGAGACCGTAATCAGGCACGCCCCCGAGATGGCCGCCTTTATCATCGAACCCCTGGTCCAGGGCGCTGCGGGCATCCTGCTCCAGCCTCCCGGATATCTGAAGCGGGTGAGGGGGCTGTGCACGGCACATAAGCTCTTCATGATTGCCGATGAAGTGGCCGTTGGGTTCGGCAAAACCGGCAAGATGTTCGCGTGCGATCAGGAGGGCGTCACCCCGGACATCATGGCTGTTGCCAAAGGGATTGCCGGGGGATACCTGCCTTTGGCCGCCACCCTCGCAACCGAAGAGGTCTATGAGGGGTTTCTGGGCAAATTCGAGGAGTTCAAGACCTTTTTCCACGGCCATACCTTTACCGGCAATCCTCTGGCCTGCGCCGTTGCCCTTGCCAGTATGGAGCTTTTTGCAAAGGAAGGAATCCTGGATAGCCTGCAGGAGAAGATCGCCCGGTTTACCCGGGCGCTCGCACCTTTCCCTTCCCTGCCCCATGTGGGAGAGGTCCGTCAGCGGGGGATGATGGTGGGCATTGAACTCGTGGCGGACAAGGAAACTAAGGCTTCCTACGCCTCCCAGGAGCGGATCGGCCACCGGGTGATCAAGGAGGCGCGGAAGCAGGGCGTGATCATTCGGCCCCTCGGCGATGTAATCGTCCTCATGCCGCCCCTTGCCATTACGATGGAGCAGCTAGACCGGATCTGCGCGGCTACTTTCCAGTCTATACGGGCTGTTACGGAAGAGCAGACCCCGTCATGACCCAAACGGCAACAGACATCAAGGGCATGGTCGCGGGAACCTTCTTCGGCGACCCTGCCGACCGGATCTATGCCGACCATTTTCCGGGAACCGTCAGCAAATGATCCTTAATTTTCAGGGAGGCTAAATGGATATATTGGAAGCAATCAAGAAAATACTTGCAGCTATCCTTGATATCGAAGGGCGGGAAATAATGCCGGAAACCTACCTGATCTAGGGAATCGGGGGCGGAGTCCATAGACCTGCCGGAGCTTTCCGTGGCGATTAATGCCCGGTTTCAAAAAGAAATCTTGCCGAAACACTACAAGAGGGTCTGCTCATGTTTGCAGAAAGATATCGGAATAGGTTGCTAAGCCAGAAGCAGGCCGGACTTTATCGTCTGCCGCCGGAAGTGACGGGAAAAGAGGGGAAGCACCTTTTTTTCGCCGGCCGGAAATTATTGAACTTCGCCTCCAATGATTACCTCGGCCTCAGTACTTCAGACGAGCTCCGCCGGCTGGTGTCGGAAAACTTCCGGCGCTACGGCGCCTCTTCCTCGTCATCGCGACTTGTTTCCGGGAACTACGCCGTAATAAACCGGGCGGAACGGGCCTATGCCGACTTCTTCGGCTACGAGGAGGCCCTCTTCTTCCCCAGCGGCTATCAGGCAAATCTTGGCGTCATCTCCGCGCTCTTTGAAAAAGGCGACAAGATTATCTTCGACAAGCACATTCATGCAAGCAGCGTCAAGGGTATGGTCCTAAGCGGCGCCGAATTCCAAGGCTTCAATCATAACTCCCTGCCCCATCTGAAGAGAAGACTGGAAAAAGGCAAACCTGCCTACACTGCGGTACTCACGGAATCGCTGTTCAGCATGGATGGTGATTTGCTGGATGTCCGCGGTTTTGTCAGCCTGAAAAGGGAATATGGATTCTTCGGCATTATTGATGAGGCCCACGCCTTCGGCGCTCTGGGAGACCGGGGACGGGGCCTGGGCAGAGGTATTGCCGACGTCGCCGTCGGAACCTTCGGCAAGACGTTCGGCCTCTTTGGAGCCTTTGTTTTGCTCCCCGGAGCCCTGAAGGAATATCTCTTCAACTTTGCTTCGCCCCTAATATATTCGACCACCCTCCCGGAGGCCCATGCGGCATCGGCCCTCGACCTCCTGGAGCTAATCGACCGGTGCGACGACGGTAGAAAGAAGCTCCGGGAAGTGAGTCGCCTGATGCGGGAAGGATTGCGGCGCGAGGCATTTCAGGTGGCGGGAGAGGCCCATGTCATCGCCCTGACCATCGGCGAGGAAAATAGGGCCGCCGAGATATCAAAAGGTCTCCTCGCTGAGGGCATCTTCGTTCTTCCCGCCCGTTACCCCACCGTACCCATGGGCAAGGCCATGCTCCGGATCAGCATGATGGCCACGCACACGGATGATGATGTAAACGATTTTATCAACGGGGTAAAAAAAGTATATGGAAAATATGAAGAAGTTTGCTAATTTATTTGTTACGGGAACCGATACGGGCGTCGGGAAAACGGTCCTCTCGCTCCTCCTCATGCAATTTTTTTACAAGCGGGGATATGCGCCCTTCTACCTCAAACCGGCCCAGACGGGTTGCCGCGCTCCCCACGACCGGGACAGCGACGCCCGGTTTATTTACCGTCATGTACAGGCCCTGGCGGGACAAGACCCTGGGAACTCCGTCATTTATTGCTTGAAAAACCCCAAGGCCCCCTATTTTGCCGCCCGGGACGAGGCAAGGGAGATTGATTTTGCAAAAATCCAGGCCGTCGTGGAGGTAAAAAGCGCCGTTTTCTCGCCGTTGATCATCGAAGGGGCCGGGGGACTCTTCGTCCCCGTCACGGCAAAGCTCATGGTCATCGACATGATTCAGATGACCGGGGCCAGACCGATCATCGCCGCCCGGGCGGGTTTGGGGACCATCAACCATACTCTCCTTACCGTTGACGCCCTGCGCCGCCGGGGGATGGAAGCGGCCGGAATCATCCTCCTCGAGGGAGGAAAAGAAGCACCCCCCCCCTAATATGATCGAGGAAAACATCGCGGTCATAGAAAAGAACGCGGGGCTTAAAGTCGGAGGGGTCATCGGCAAGATCGACGATTTTACCAACCCTCCCCGGCACTGCTACGGTCCCCTGGAAATAATATTTACGACCCTTTTCCCGGGGGGGCTTCCCCGCCGTTTCCACGTCCGGAAAGGTGGGGAGCGCCCGCCTGAATGTCTCGAGATACGGATACATGCTGCCATGACCGCCGGAAACCCTGATCAGCCAGGATCGGGGAACTAGCGATGCCATCAGCAAGGCATTGACAGGGGGGACAACGACGTCTTCCGTTCTTGAGGCCAGCCAAGCTTAACTTGCTTCCGGTTGCCATAACACGTAATTTTCTTGCGGGTTATGAATAGAATTGTCAAGTGATTACCTATCGCTTAACCCCATCTTTGCGGAAGGCGTCAGCGAAGGGGTTGTGAAAGGGCCGCGGTTCCTCTTTGGCTTTGGCCGGCCGGTTCTGTCCCGGATGGGGTCGCCGGTTTGCTCCTTTTCGGTATGGTGCCCGTCGGCTTGAGGCTTGTCGGGGTGGGAACGGACAGATTTATCGCCTCTTTCCCCGGGTGACTTTTTCATGGACAGGGAAATCCGCTGGCGCTCCAGATCGACGGCCAGGACCGTCACCTCAACCTGCTGGCTCACCTTGACCACATCTCCGGGAGACTTTACGAAGCTGTCGGCGAGTTCGCTCAAGTGCACAAGGCCGTCCTGATGGACGCCGATATCTACGAAGGCCCCGAAGGCGGTGATATTCGTGACGACGCCGGGGAGTTTCATTCCTGCCACAAGGTCGCCGATCTTCTCGATGCCCGCCGCAAAGACGACGCTCTCGAACTGCCGGCGCGGGTCCCGCCCCGGTTTGGCTAGCTCGGAGAGGATCTCCCGCAGCGTCGGCAGGCCGACCTTGTCGGTGACATATCCTTCCGGGTTTATCCTCTGCCGTCGCCCCTCGTCGGCAAGGAGGTCGGCGACGGCGCGGGCCTGGTCGCGGGCCATTCTTTCCACGAGGGGATAGCTCTCCGGATGGACCGCGCTGGCGTCCAGGGGATTGACGCCGTCCCGGATCCGAAGGAACCCGGCTGCCTGTTCAAAGGCCTTGGGGCCGAGACGGCGGACCTTCTTCAACTCGGTCCGGCTCCGGAAAGGTCCCGCTTCGTCCCGGTGCTTCACGATGTTTTCCGCCAGGGCCGGCCCCAGTCCCGAGACATAGGAGAGGAGCTGGGCGCTGGCCGTGTTCACCTCGACGCCCACGGCGTTGACGCAACTGACCACTACATCGTCGAGGCGCCGCTGGAGTTCCCCCTGGTCTACATCGTGCTGATACTGGCCGACGCCGATGGATTTCGCCTCGATCTTGACGAGCTCCGCCAACGGGTCCATGAGGCGCCGCCCGATGGATATCGCCCCCCGGACGGTGATGTCCTGATCGGGAAACTCCTCCCGGGCCGCCGGCGACGCGGAATAAATAGAGGCCCCGCTTTCATTTACCATGACGATCCGGATCTCCCCGGGAAGGTCCAAAGTGCGGAGAAAGGCCTCCGTCTCGCGGCCCCCGGTGCCGTTCCCCACAGCGATCGCCTCGCTGGCGAAACGACCGCAGAGGGCGCGAATCGTTGCCGCCGCCTCCTCGCGACCCTTCTGGGAAAGGAGAGGATAGATGGTTTCGTGGTGCAGAAGCTTTCCCTGGCGATCGAGGCAGACAACCTTGCAGCCCGTCCGAAAGCCGGGGTCGATGGCCAGGACCGCCTGCTGTCCCAACGGAGGGGCCAGGAGGAGCTGGCGCAGATTGTCGGCAAACACCTGGATGGCCGTTTCATCGGCCCGTTTTTTCGAGACGAGGCGGATCTCCGTTTCCATCGTCCCGGACAGGAGGCGCTTGTAGCTGTCTTGGACGGCAAGGCGGACCTGCTCGGAAACTGACGTTACTCCTTTGATAAATATTCCCGTCAGGATAGCCAGGGCCTCTTCTTCCGGCGGGAGGATGCGGAGGGACAGCACCTCTTCCCGCTCCCCGCGGCGGATGGCGAGGATCCGGTGGGACGGCGCGCTTACTATCGCCTCGTCCCAGTCGTAGTAATCCTTGTATTTTATCCCCGTCTTTTCTTTAGCAGCGATCACCTGGGACCGGAGGACCCCTTGTTCAAAAAACAACGTCCGCATCCGCGCCCGGGCCTCCTGATCTTCGTTGACCCACTCGGCGATAATGTCCCTGGCCCCGGCGAGGGCCTCCTCGGCGGATTCGACCCCCTTTTCCGGATCGATGAAGGCCGCGGCGGCAACCTCCGGGTTCATTTCTTCCTGAGCAAAAATCCGGAGCGCCAGGGGTTCCAGCCCATTTTCCCGGGCAATGGTCGCCCGAGTCCGGCGCTTGGGCCGGAAAGGCAGGTAGATGTCTTCCAGGACGGAGATGGTTTCCGCCGCCGCGATCTTTTCCTGTAATTCGTCGGTCAGGAGATTGCGTTCCCCAAGCGACGCCAGGATGGCTTCGCGGCGAGCATCCAGTTCCTCCAATTGCAGTTGGCGGTCCCGGATGGCCGTAATGGCTACTTCATCGAGGGAGCCGGTAATCTCCTTGCGGTAGCGGGCGATAAAGGGCACCGTAGCCCCTTCGGCAAAGAGCCGGGCCGTATCCCGGACCTGCCCGGGGGAGAGGTTTAATTCCTTGGCGATCTTTTCGTATCTTAATTCATGCATGGATGTCCTTTAATATGTAATTGGCGTAAGGTAATATTTCGCGTCGTTCCGGGAAGTCTCTCCAACTGTTCATGATGAGGTGTGATGATCTTGATTATATTGATGTTTATTTTTCTTTTTCCGTACGGTAGATCCACTTGAGAATAAGGGGGCGTGAATTTAAGGAGTGCGAAAGGGGCAGGATCATTTCCCGGTCAACGGCCAGCCAGTTGAAATCCGGTTTGATAATCCTGAGTTTACCGTCAATAGGCGGCTGGCCCCATTCGGTATGTTTATAACTGACGAAGAGCATGACATCGTAGAAGCTCTCGGATTCTCCCAGCGCATAGCCGCTCCGGAAGGCTTCCGGGGTAATCCGGTTAATCTCCATAATCTGATGGGCATAATCCTTATCGAGCTGAATAATGGCATAGCGGGCCACGCCTTTTTCGGAGTAGCGGGTCAGGGTTCTCGTTTCGGAACTGGAGACATAGACCGTGGTCAAACCGGGCATCTGCTTCAGGTATTGGGCCGCAATCAGGCCCGCGGTGCGCCTGCCGCCGGTGGCCTGATGGTGCCAACCGTAGTATTCAAAGAGTTTTTCCTGGAGCAAGCCGGCCGTGCGTTCTCCCTTTTCATACAGGTTCTTGGAAATGTAGCGCATCTCCTTCCCCAGGCTTTCGGCTGCTTCGGCTATGGGCCAGTCGATCTTGACATGGAAGTGGGAGAGGGCGTAGCGGTTCTGCTTGCGATAGCGATCATCGCGCTGGATCAGCAGGGCGTAATCCACATCCAGGAGCGTCTCGAGAAGGTCAAAGAAAGTGTTGCGCTCGAAAAATTTTATTCCCGAATAGAACGGCTTGTTGAGGTGAATGCCGGGGATGAGCGCCAGGGTATCCTTGCGGATGCGGTTATCGTCGCTGAAGCGGATATATTTCTTATGGACCTCGCTGAGAGATTCCTCGCAGAAGATAATGATATACGGCAGCGCCAGGGACGATTCCTTGGCGAACTCGCGTTTTTTCGGCCGCATCTCGCCCGGGTCCACATAGGGATAGGTCACGGATTTATCGCGGCACCGTTTGTAGACTTTATCAAAGGTGATGACCTTCAGGCGGCGTTCCAGTTCATCGCGCAAGAAGGCGTAAAAAGAACGGCGGACCATTTCCAGATAGCTCAGCTCGAATCTGGATTTTTTCATCGCGCGCGACCCACCTCTCTCAAAAATATCGGGCTCAAGCAGTTCATAAGCCGGGAGCTGTTACCGGCGGCCGGTTATCCGCCGCCGGCAAGGAAATGCTTTGCGAGGAGGGAGTATAGGCAGCAATGGACTTGTAAGTCAAGATACCCGATCACAAAATGTGGGGATGACCTGTCATATAGTTTCATACCCCGATGCCGTCCCATTTTCCCGTATTGCACCCTCTGCGCAACTATCACTAAGAAGACAACCCCGGCTTCAACATGAACATGGCGTCTTTACGGAAAAGTTCGCTGCCACCGGATTTGTGCCCGCGTTCTGGGCGGAACCATGATGGGGAGCAATGTCCTTGCCGAAGCACCGGAGGCGAAAGTCATGACGGCCGGCACGATCCCGGCGGGAGAGGGGACCGCCGACGCCAATCAGGCCTTGTCTCGTCTCCAGTCTCTTGTCGACGCCTTTGCCAGGCGGAAATAAGGATTATCTTTCACAAAATCGTTAGAATGCGATATTCGTCAGTCGCCACGCCACGCCGTTCCTGCGCAGAATAAACCTTATCTGCCCGCTGTCGCTTACCTTGACGGCGAGGGTAAACTCGGACGGGGAGGCATAGGCGAGATCGGCATTCCCGATCAGGGCGACAAACAGCGGCCAGGCAGTGAGTTTTGTCATATTGGTTCCCTCCTGAACTGTAGCCACGGCGTCCAGGCGCTGCTCCACGAAATTAACCAGACCCTCCGGGGTTACCAGCTCTGCCAGGGCGCCGGCGATGACTTGGGAGGTTGCAGACTTCCGGATTTGCCCCCAAGGGTCAGGTTTCGCATCTGCCGGCCCGGATTGAAGCTTTGTCTCGGCAAAGCGTTTCACATCCTCCCGGATCTGAGGAAAATCTAGAAGCTCCGATAGTTGCCGCGTATTCTTTGTTTCCAAATCCGCAATGATCCGGTAGATCGTCACGTAAGGCAGGCCGTATATCGCCCCCGCCCCCAGGGCGAGGATCAGAATGCCGACAATGATGAGTATTTTCTTGTTCATAGCCAATCCTGCCAGCCGATGGGGTCGTAACCCTTATTGGTCAAACAGCGGTTGACGAAGGTCTTATAAATCGGACTCGGCCGGGACGCCTTGATGGCTCCCGTTACGAGACCGGCCCCCACACCCACGCCTTTACCAAAGCTTCCCGTCACCGCTCCCATCGCCCCGCCGACGACTGCCCCACCTGCCCCCCCGAGGGCCGTATCCTTCGCCATGGTCTTGGCGGCAGCGGATTTGACGTAGGCGTCGGCCTGCCGCCGGCAATCATCGATATCCCGTTGGGCCTGCTCCTGGCCGACCTGCTTCAGGTGGGCATTGGGATAAAGCACCGGACCCGACGCGCAGCCCGTCAGTATCATGCCAATTAACAGCACCAGATACTTTTTCATGAGGGCATCATCCTCGTAAATTCATGAAATAATTATGTTATGCCTTCTGTTTTTTCATGACCGCCCCGAAGAAGCCGTCCGTTCCATGGCGCTGGGGGAAGGTCCGGAAATATCCCCGGTCGTCTAAAAACAGCGGCGCC